>NZ_JBAMDC010000522.1:0-3873 GCF_036961605.1 Streptomyces sp. KLMMK | reverse complement strand
CGCGGCGGGCCTCGTCGGCGCGGAGCTGCTCCTCCGCCGGTGCGTGTCCCGCTTCGGCGGCGTGACGGGCGACGTCTTCGGCGCGCTCGCCGAAACGGCGGCGACGACGGTACTGGTGGCCCTGTCCCTGGGCTGACCCGGCCCGGCGGTGCCCGTCCCCGGCCGAGCCGGTCGTTGCACCGCCGCTACGCGCCGCCATGGCCGATCTCCGCCGCGGCGGAGGTGGCCGCGGGCCCCGCGCCAGCCGAACCACGCACCCCTGAACGACCCTTGGATGCCCCCCACAGGGATATGGCGCATACGATGCCCGGGGTGCGGCCGACCCACCCGCTCGGCCGAGAAACTCAACGGAAGTAGGGACCTCACCACCGTGTCTGCTCTGACTCTCAGCACTTCCAGTGCGGCGACGCTGCGCGCGGACGCCGTCGTCATCGGCGTGGCGAAGGGCCCGAAGGGCCCCGTCGTCGCCGCCGGCGCCGAAGCCGTTGACAAGGCCTTCGACGGCAAGCTGGCCGCCGTCCTGGAGGCCCTCGGCGCCACCGGCGGCGAGGGGGAGACGACCAAGCTCCCCGCCCCGTCCGGGCTGAAGGCCCCGGTCGTGCTGGCGGTCGGCCTGGGCGAAGCCCCGGCGAAGGACGAGGGCTTCGCCCACGAGGCCCTGCGCCGGGCCGCGGGTTCCGCGGCCCGTGCGCTGGCCGGTACCAAGAAGGCCGCGTTCGCGCTGCCCGTCGAGGACGCCGACGCCGCCGGCGCGATCGCGGAGGGCGCCCTGCTCGGCGCGTACTCCTACCGCCCGGCCGGCAACGCCGCCGCGAAGAAGAACGACAAGGGCGCCCCGCTCGCCGAGATCGCCCTGCTGGGCGGCAAGCCGCGCGACAAGGCGTTCAAGGCCGCGGCCGAGCGCGCCGCGACCGTGGCCGAAGAGGTCAACCGCGCCCGCGACCTCGTCAACATGCCGCCGAACGAGCTCGACCCGAAGGCCTTCGCCGCCGCGGCCCAGACCGCCGGCAAGGAGTTCGGCCTCAAGGTCGAGGTGCTGGACGAGAAGGCCCTGCTGAAGGGCGGCTTCGGCGGCATCATGGGCGTCGGCCGCGGCTCGGACGCCCCGCCGCGCCTGGTGCGGATCGGCTACACCCACCCGAAGGCGGAGAAGACCCTGGCCCTCGTCGGCAAGGGCATCACCTACGACTCGGGCGGCATCTCCCTGAAGCCGGCCGGCCACAACGAGACCATGAAGTGCGACATGGCCGGCGCGGCCGCCGTGTTCGCCGCGGTCGTCTCCGCCGCCCGCCTGGGCCTGCAGGTCAACGTGACGGGCTGGCTGGCCCTCGCGGAGAACATGCCCTCCGGCTCCGCCACCCGCCCGGGTGACGTCCTGAAGATGTACGGCGGCAAGACCGTCGAGGTCCTCAACACGGACGCCGAGGGCCGCCTGGTCCTGGGCGACGCCCTGGCCCGCGCCTCGGAGGAGAACCCGGACGCGATCGTGGACGTCGCCACCCTGACGGGTGCCATGGTGCTCGCGCTGGGCAACCGCACGTTCGGCGTCATGGGCAACGACGACGCCTTCCGCACCTCGGTCTACGAGATCGCCGAGGAGGTCGGCGAGCAGGCGTGGCCGATGCCGCTCCCGGCCGAGCTGCGCAAGGCCATGGACTCCCCGGTCGCCGACTTCGCCAACATGGGCGAGCGGATGGGCAGCGGCCTGCTCGCGGGCATCTTCCTGAAGGAGTTCGTGGGCGAGGGCATCGCCTGGGCGCACCTGGACATCGCGGGCCCGGCGTACCACGAGAGCGCCCCGTACGGCTACACCCCGAAGGGCGGCACCGGCTCCGCGGTCCGCACGCTGGTCCGCCTGGCGGAGCACACCGCCGCCGGCGACCTCGGCTGAGCCTCCCCCACGGTCCGCACGGCCCGTACGGTCGCACGGTCCCGCGGCTTTTGCCCGGGGCCGTGCGGATCCGTTCGCTTGTAACGAAATACCTCGGCCGTACGCACGAGTAACCCCCGAAGGTGACGCAACCGTCGCCTCCGGGACCGGCCCGGCGTCCCGCCGTCCGTCAACAAATGCGAAGATGTTGTCTCGGCAGGACAGGGCCCCCCTAATCACAGGGCCGAAGAAACGCGGCCGAACGACAGCCGCCGCCCGGTCATCGGTGACCGGCTCCGGCGTACCCATGCATGGAGGACGTGACGTGGCGAACGACGCCAGCACCGTTTTCGACCTAGTGATCCTCGGAGGCGGTAGCGGCGGTTACGCCGCCGCCCTGCGCGGAGCGCAGCTGGGTCTCGACGTCGCCCTGATCGAGAAGAACAAGCTGGGCGGCACCTGCCTGCACAACGGCTGCATCCCCACCAAGGCGCTGCTGCACGCCGGTGAGGTCGCGGACCAGGCTCGTGAGAGCGAGCAGTTCGGTGTCAAGGCCACCTTCGAGGGCATCGACATCGCGGGCGTCCACAAGTACAAGGACGACGTGATCGCCGGCCTGTACAAGGGCCTGCAGGGCCTGGTCGCCTCCCGCAAGGTGACCTACATCGAGGGCGAGGGCCGCCTGTCGTCCCCGACCTCGGTCGACGTGAACGGCCGGCGCGTCCAGGGCCGCCACGTCCTCCTCGCGACCGGCTCCGTGCCGAAGTCGCTGCCGGGCCTGGAGATCGACGGCAACCGCATCATCTCCTCGGACCACGCGCTCGTCCTGGACCGCGTGCCGAAGTCCGCGATCATCCTGGGCGGCGGCGTCATCGGCGTCGAGTTCGCCTCCGCGTGGAAGTCCTTCGGCACCGACGTCACCATCGTCGAGGGCCTGAAGCACCTCGTCCCGGTCGAGGACGAGAACAGCTCCAAGCTGCTGGAGCGCGCGTTCCGCAAGCGCGGCATCAAGTTCAACCTCGGCACCTTCTTCCAGAAGGCGGAGTACACCGCCGACGGCGTCAAGGTCACCCTTGCGGACGGCAAGGAGTTCGAGGCCGAGGTGCTGCTGGTCGCCATCGGCCGCGGCCCGGTCTCCCAGGGCCTGGGCTACGAGGAGCAGGGCGTCGCGATGGACCGCGGCTACGTCCTGGTCGACGAGTACATGCGCACCAACGTGCCGACCATCTCGGCCGTCGGTGACCTCGTCCCGACCCTCCAGCTCGCGCACGTCGGCTTCGCAGAGGGCATCCTGGTTGCGGAGCGGCTGGCCGGTCTCAACCCCGTGCCGGTCGACTACGACGGCGTGCCGCGCGTCACGTACTGCCACCCCGAGGTCGCTTCCGTCGGCATCACCGAGGCGAAGGCCAAGGAGCTGTACGGCGCCGACAAGGTCGTCGCTCTGAAGTACAACCTCGCGGGCAACGGCAAGAGCAAGATCCTGAAGACCGCGGGCGAGATCAAGCTCGTCCAGGTCAAGGATGGTGCCGTCGTCGGTGTCCACATGGTCGGCGACCGCATGGGTGAGCAGGTCGGCGAAGCCCAGCTGATCTACAACTGGGAGGCGCTGCCGGCCGAGGTCGCACAGCTCATCCACGCGCACCCGACGCAGAACGAGGCTCTGGGCGAGGCTCACCTGGCCCTGGCCGGCAAGCCGCTGCACTCGCACGACTAAGTCCCGAGCGCACCACCATCCGCACTACTCGTAAGGAGCAACCGCAACCATGGCGGTTTCCGTAACCCTGCCGGCGCTCGGCGAGAGCGTGTCCGAGGGCACCGTCACCCGTTGGCTCAAGGCCGAGGGTGAGCGCGTGGAGGCCGACGAGCCGCTGCTCGAGGTCTCCACCGACAAGGTCGACACCGAGATCCCGGCCCCCGCGTCCGGCATCCTCGCCTCCATCAAGGTGGGCGAGGACGAGACGGTCGAGGTCGGCGCCGAGCTCGCGATCATCGACGACGGCAGC
>NZ_JBAMDC010000521.1:0-3875 GCF_036961605.1 Streptomyces sp. KLMMK | reverse complement strand
CGGCGGGGGTGCGCACCGACCCGGTGCAGGAGGTGCGCTCGGCGCTGCCGCTCGCGGAGGTCACCGGGTACGGCCAGGACGGCGCAGCCGGGGGCGGGGACCTCGGGAAGGCGCTGGAGTCGGCGGCGCTGCGGGCCCGGGAACTGGACGGCGCCCTCGGCGTGTTCGGCGGCGACGGCACCGTCAACGCGGCGGCCGCCGTGGCCCGGCGCCACCGGCTGCCGCTCGCCGTCCTGCCGGGCGGAACGTACAACCACTTCGCCTACGACCTGGGCATCGAATCCCTCGCCGACGCCTGCCGGGCCGTGGAGGCAGGGGAGGCCGTGGCGGTCGACATGGTGCGGATGCGCGCGGGCGGCGGCGAGGAGGCGGGCTGGTTCCTCAACACCTTCAGCATCGGCGCGTACCCGGAGCTGGTGCGCGTGCGCGAGCGCTGGGCGCCGCGCACCGGGGCCTGGCCCGCGGGCGTGCTGGCGGCGGTGCACGTGCTGCGCACGGCGCGGCCGCTCCGGCTGGAGGTGGACGGCAGGCGGCGCCGGCTGTGGATGCTGTTCGCGGGCAACTGCACCTACCGCGGGCTGGGCCTGGCTCCGGTGCGGCGGCACGACCTGGCGGACGGGGTGCTGGACGTCCGCACGGTCTCGGGCGGCCCGCTGGCCCGTACGCGCCTCCTTGCCGCGGCGCTGGGAGGCGGCCTGAAGCACTCGCCGGTGCTCAGGACGGCCCGGGTGCGCAGCCTGCGGATCAGCGGCATCCGGCGGGGGACGCACCTGGCGTACGACGGCGAAATCGCGCCTGCGCCGACGGAGTTGACCTTGCGGAAGGAGAACGAGGCGCTCGTGGTGTACCGCCTGCCTGCGGAGTGGGACCTCAGAGGGCGTGGCGTTTGACATATGAGACAGCACTCTCGTAATCCGGGACGAGGATCTACGGTGCCGTCATGGCTGATGACGAGACCACCGTGTACACCCATGGCCACCACGAGTCGGTCCTGCGCTCGCACACGTGGCGCACGGCCGCCAACTCCGCCGCGTACCTGCTGCCGGAGCTGGAGCCGCACCTGGAGATCCTCGACGTCGGCTGCGGGCCGGGCACCATCACCGCCGACCTGGCCGCGCTGGTCCCGCAGGGCCGGGTCACCGGCCTGGACGCCGCCGAGGAGGTGCTCGGCGCCGCCCGCGCGACGGCCGCCGCCCGCGGGCTGACCAACGCCGGCTTCACCACCGGCGACGTCCGGGCCCTGGACTTCCCCGACGGGTCCTTCGACGTCGTCCACGCCCACCAGGTGCTCCAGCACGTCGGCGACCCCGTGGGCGCGCTGCGCGAGATGCGCCGCGTCTGCCGCCCCGGCGGGCTCGTCGCCGTCCGCGACGCGGACTACGCCGCCATGACCTGGTACCCGGCCGTCCCCGGCCTGGACGGCTGGCAGGACCTCTACCGGCGCGTCGCCCGCGCCGCAGGCGGCGAGCCCGACGCGGGGCGCCGCCTGCTGTCCTGGGCCCGGCAGGCGGGCTTCACCGACGTGACGGCCACCGCGAGCGCCTGGTGCTACGCCACCGAGGAGGAACGCTCCTGGTGGAGCGGGCTGTGGGCGGACCGCACGACCGCCTCCGCGTACGCCCGGCTCGCGGTCGACGGCGGGCACGCGGACCGGGCCGGTCTCGACCGGGCAGCCGCAGCCTGGCGGGAATGGGGCCGCCACGAGGACGCCTGGTTCGCCGTACTGAACGGCGAACTCCTGTGCCGCGCCTGAACCGCCCCGCACCGTGCCGTGCGGCCAACTAGCCTGGTTCCCATGAACATTCTGGGGACCTCGCTACGGGTGTGCGTCGATGATCTGGACCACGCAATCGGTGTCTACGAACGCCTGACCGGTGCCGAAGCGCTGCGCTTCCACCGCGGCGGCGTCGCGGTGGCCGCGGTCGGCTGCTTCTTCCTCATGAGCGGACCGGAGAAGGAGCTGTCCATCCTGCGCAAGATCACCGCCACGATCGCGGTGACGGACGTCGAGGAGGCCCTGGGCGACCTGGAGTCGGTGGGCGCCCAGATCATCGCCGGCCCGGTACCCACCCCGATCGGCCGCAACCTGGTGGCCCGCCACCCGGACGGCTCCGTCTTCGAATACGTCGACCGCAAACAGGGCTGAACGGGCCTCCATTACCCGGGTGGTAATCGACCCTCCCCGCCGCCCCCCCCGAGGCGCTTCACCCCGGGGGGCGCCTCTGTCGGGTCACCCCAGGTCGAGCGCGTTGGGCAGCCCCATCCGGTAGCGGATCGCGTCCTCGGCCTTGAACAGTTCGAGCTCCGGGGCCCGGTAGAGCGGGGTGATCGTGCACCGCTCCGCCCGCGAACCCGTCTCGTCCAGGAGGGCGTTGACCGCGGCCCGTGCCGCGGCGTTCGCGCCCTCCATGGTCGCGAGGTCGATGTCGGTGGCCACGTAGTCCCCGCACAGGAAGAGGTTGGGGATCGCCGTGCGCGCCGAAGGGCGGTTGTACCAGGTGCCGGCGGGGTGGACGAGGAGCTGCTCGTCGTTGACCGGGCGGGGGCCGCCGATCTCCACGGCCGGGTCCAGGAACCAGGAGTGGATCTTCGAGTCGCTCAGGACCGTGCGCCCGGTGTCGTTGAGCCCGGCCTTCATCTGCGCCCACACCTCGCGCGCGACCTCCTCGCGCGTGCACTGCTTGGCGGTCCTGCCGTAGAGGATGCCGGGCTTGTCCCACTCGGAGACGTCCACCGACAGGCAGTCCGCGACCGCGCCGTCCCCGTAGTCGGCGCGGAAGTCACGCCCCGGCCAGTACTGCGCCTGCCCGACGGAGGTGATCGACCACGGGGAGTCGATGTGGTTGACGTGCCCGTGCAGGACGGGCGTGGGCTCCGTCAGATAGAACTGGATGCCCGTCATCCAGTCCGTCTGCAGCTTGTCGCAGCGCGCCAGCTGCGGGTCGGCCGCCCGCACCTGGGCGTTCCAGGTGGTACGGGCGTGCTCGACGGGCATCGCCGAGACGAAGTGGTCGGCGGTCACGGACTGTTTGGCGCCGGAGGCGTCCTGTACGACCGCCTCGGTGATCCGGCCGCGCGCGATCCGCAGGTCCCGTACGGCCCAGCCGATCCGGAACGTGACGCCCAGGGAGCGCAGGTGGGCGACCCACGGGTCGATCCACGCCTCGTTGGTGGGGGCGTTGAGCACCCGGTCCGGCTCGCCGTCCGCGCCCCGCCCCAGGGCGTTGAAGAGGAACGCCTCGATGCACGTCGACACCGTCTTGGTGCTGGCCACCTCGGCCTTGGTGGCCACGATGTTGCGGGTGATGCCGATGGCCAGCAGCCGCTGGTAGTTCGGGGACATCCTCGCGGCGCGGATGAACTCCCACCACGGCACCCGCTCCCACGCACCCGTCCGCCGGGCGTCGCAGCTGGTGAGCCAGACCAGCAGCCTGCTCGCGAAGTAGACCGTCTCGTGGACGGGGATGTTGCCGAAGGCGTCGAGGAAGCCGGCCAGCGCGCGGCGCAGGGCGTCCGGGGTGAGCAGCGGCGGCGGCTTGCCGACCGTGCGGAACGGCAGCCGGATGTCCTCGTGGCCGGTGCGGGCCAGCATCACCTCGGTCGAGGCCACGATGTTGTCGTGGCAGCCGTTGGGGTTGCCGGGGAAGGGGATGCGGCGCATCGTGTCCGGCAGGTTCTGGTAGAAGCCGGGGAAGAAACGGAAGCCGTGCTCGCCGGGCAGGGGCTTGCGGCCGCCTCGCGCGCTGCCGGGCACGTCCATGCTGCGGGCCTTGCCGCCGGGCGCCTTCTTCTCGTACACGGTCACTTGGAAGCCGCGCTCGGCGAGTTCGTGCGCGGCCGTCAGCCCCGCGACGCCCCCGCCGAGGACCGCGACG
>NZ_JBAMDC010000520.1:0-3891 GCF_036961605.1 Streptomyces sp. KLMMK | reverse complement strand
GGGCGCGCCGGCCCGGGGCGTGCGCTCTGCTGGCCTTGGTGCTCCTGCGACTCGCTGGCGGCGAGGGTGCGGCTGCGCACCCGGTACAGCCCGGTGTCGAGGTCGTCCGCCTTCTCCAGGTGGACCTTGATGGTCCCCATGAAGGTGTACCGCTGCTGCTTGGCGTAGTCGCGGACCATGCCGGAGAGCTCGTCGCCGAGCTGCCCCGAGTACGGGCTGAGCCGCTCGAAGTCCGGGGTGCTCAGCTCCACGATGAAGTCGTTCGGGACGACGGTGCGGTCACGGTTCCAGATGGTGGCGTTGTTGTCGCACTCGCGCTGCAGTGCCCCGGCGATCTCGACCGGCTGCACCTCGGACTTGAACACCTTGGCGAAGGTGCCGTTCACGAGACCCTCGAGACGCTGCTCGAAGCGCTTCAGTACTCCCACGGGGCACCTCCTTCCCTCAGTGACGTTCCTGATGCTCGGTGTCGTTCCTGATACTGCTTACTGATCGTATCCACGCGTCGGGGAAACGGCCGGTTCCCCTTCGGGGCCAGGAGTGACGAGTGTCGCCCCGGCCTGCCCGGCACGACCCTTCCTGTCCCCTTCATAGGGATCGTAGAGGCGGCCGGGAGCCAGTGTCCCGCAACCGGCGGGGTCCCCACCGGTCCCGGCGGCCCGGCAGGGCCCCCGCGGGCCCGGCCCCGGCAGAACGAGTGTGAAGGCACCCGTGAAGGCGTGCTAATGTTCTCGATGTCGGAAGGCGAACGGCGCAGAACCGGAAGGGCAAGCCCCCCGGGAAAGCTTCGGAAACCGGAAGACGACACCCATGCGCGGGTGGCGGAATAGGCAGACGCGCTGGATTCAGGTTCCAGTGCCCGAAAGGGCGTGGGGGTTCAACTCCCCCCTCGCGCACAGTGAGACAGACCCCTCAGAGTGACTCATATCACTCTGAGGGGTCTGTCTCGTTTTGCGTCGGCTTAAACCGGAAGAGCTTGGCCGGAACGTGGCGCGCCGTAGTGACCGGAGTGGGAACATCATTCTGTAGTCGCACCAGGGCGCTGTGTGATCCGGAGGGGGACGCGGGGTGACTGGTAACCAGACGTCCGTTCTTTCGGAGTGGATCCTGCCCGCCGCCGTCTGCGCGCCCGTGACCTGGGTGTGCCTCGTCCACCGCTTCCGCGGTCAGGGGCGGCTGCTGGGGACGGTCAGGTCGGTGTCCTCGGCGCTCGCCGTGGTGCTGTGGACCTCCGCGATGGCCGCGCTGGCCAGCGGCCTGCTGTTACCGCACGCCTCCAGCGTGCCGCCGGCGGCGGTCGGCGTCGTGGCGGGGGCGGGGCTGGTGCCCAAGAAGAGGACCGAGCAGGCCGAGCATCCGGTGATGGCGATTGTCACACTGGGACATTCGCTGCTGATCAACAGTTTGATGCTGCGCCTGCAGACCGACCGGGCCGAGTGGTGCGCCCGGATGACCGGCGGTTTCGACAACTGCTGGGAGCTCGACGTCTTCGCCGACCGGGTCGCGCGGCACCTGAAGGCCCGTGTGGACGTCCCCGGGCGCTCGCCCAAGGGCAGGAGCGGCCTGGTGACCGCGATCAAGGACCGGTACGAGGACGTGCGGGCCGCGGTGCAGCAGGCGGACGCCCTCGAGGCCGAGATCGAGAAGGCCTGCAAGGACGAGCAGCGCGAGCGGACGCCCCAGGAGGCCGGGCGGATGCTGCGGGCGTTCGGCGAGACCGAGCACCTCTGTGCGTATCTCCTGGAGCTGGTGCACGCCCACGGCAAGCGCAGCGACGACAAGAAGATCCTCGCACTGCGGCGGCAGCATCTGTACGCGGCCGCCGCCGAGGTGCCGGCGCGCTGAGTCAGTGGTAGGTCTTGGCCAACGCGCGTGCTGTCGCGGGCTCCTGGCGCTCGGCCGAAGGCGCATCGGAGAAGGAGATCTCCATCTTCACGTCGAGCGCGGCGGCCACGGCCGCCAGCGAACGCATCGTCAGATTTTCATCGCCGGACAGGATTTGGCTCACCCGGCCCGGGGATACGCCCATGCTGTCCGCCAAGTCCTTGCGCGTCATGCCCCGTTCGGCGAGGAGGCCCGCCAGGGATGCCGTCGCGTGGCGGGCCAGCCGGGAGCCGGCCGCATCGGCCGTCCCTCCTTGATCGTGCCTGTCGCGCCACGCCATAACTACCCCCAGGAACAGAAATCACGGCGCCCGTGGGCGCCTTCCCACTGAAGAGGATGCCACCTTTAGCGCTAACTAAAAGCCTGCTTCCGGCTAAAGATTGCTCTGTCGGCGGAGAGTTCACCCTTTGATCAATCTGTGACCAGGCGTGATACGGCAATCGGTCGATTCCGGCCAGACTTCGGCCCGTCCGCGGAAATGGGGTTGCGGACGGGCCGGAGGGGCGCCCGGGGCGGGGCGCCGGGCGCCGGTCAGCGCGCCGCCGTACCCTCCTCGTCCGCCGGCTCCTTGGGCGCGGCGGACGGAGCCGCGGCGGGGGCCGGGGCCTTCAGGAGGAACAGCAGCAGGAACGACAGGACGGCGATGCCGCCGGCGATGCGGAAGCCGGCGGCGATCGACGTCGCACCGACGGCCGGGCCGATCACCAGGGGCGCGGCGAACTGGCCGGTGAAGTTGGCCGTCCCCGACAGGGACGTGGCCTGGCCGCGCAGGGCGGGCGGCGCGGTCTCGCCGATCATCACGGCGAGCGCGGGCACGGACATGCCCATGCCGAGCCCGAAGAGGGCCGGGGCCAGGATGATCAGCAGCGAGTTGCCCGCGGTCCCGGCGACCAGGAAGGCCGCCACCCACAGGATGACGGCGACCCGCAGCAGCCGGATGTAGCCCAGGCTCTTCTTGATCTTCGCGTAGCCCAGGCCGACCAGGGTGCCGGCGACGGAGGTGCTCGTCGTGTACAGCGCGACCAGGAACGGCGTCTCGACGCCGAGCTGCGCGAGCCGCTGGGGAAGGAAGACGGCGAGGACGTAGAGCAGGAACGAGCTCGTGAGCGACAGGGCGTACAGGCCCAGCAGCCGGGGGTGGGAGCGCAGCAGAGTGAACGTTCCGCCACCGCCGCCGGGCCGCTTGGCGTTCAGGCTCTTGGGCAGGGTGAACATCATCGCGATGCCGACCGGGATGCCCAGCAGGTAGATCGCGAAGGGGCCGTGCCAGGAGATCCCGCCGAGCGCGCCGCCGAGCAGCGGCCAGATGATCCCGCCGACGCTGATGGCGACCGAGCGCCACCCCGCCACGCGGTCCCGCTCGGGCCCCTCGTAGAGCGCCAGCAGGGCCACCGTCGTCCCGGCGAAGACCGCGGCCGCGCCCACGCCGAACGCGAACCGGCTGATGATCAGCGCCGTGTACGAGGTGGTGACCAGCCCGGCGCCGCCCGCGACGCCGTAGAGCAGGAGCCCGGCCACCAGGGGCTTCTTCAGCCCCCAGCGGTCGATCGTCCAGCCCACGAGTGGGCTGGCGATCGCGAGGGACAGGCCGTGGGCGGTGAGGATCAGACCGGCACTGGTGCCGCTGACCCCCAGCTCGCCCCGGATGACTCCCACGACGGGGGTGAGGATCGTGCCCGCCATGACGGTGAGGGTGGACGCGAGCAGGAGTACGGCCAGGGCGGCCCGGCCGCGCGAAGCGGGCCGGGACGCGGCGGGTGATGACGGGGTGGGTGATGCCATCGGCGGAACCTTAGCTACATAACGGGGGTGGATGGAGCCGGGCGGCTCATGGGAGCGCCCTCCGGGGGCTCTCGCGCTATCCGACGACCGTCCAGGTGTCGTTGCCCGAGAGGAGGCTGGTGAGGTCGCCCTTGCCGTACTGCTCGACGGCCGCTTCGAGCTGGTCGGCCATCTGCGTGTCGTAGACGGGGCGGCGGGTGCTGCGGAAGATGCCGATGGGGGTGC
>NZ_JBAMDC010000052.1:0-28130 GCF_036961605.1 Streptomyces sp. KLMMK | reverse complement strand
GGCGGCCGCGCGGGCGAAGGGTCTGGCGACGGCCGAGGCCGCCAAGGCGCGTGGTCTGGCGGAGGCGGATGCGATCAAGGCACGGGCGGCGGCCCTGGCGGAGAATCAGGAGGCGGTGGTCGCGCAACAACTGGCCGAAAAGTGGCCCGAGATCGTACGTGCGGGGGCTGAAGCCTTCGGAAATGTTGACCACATGGTGCTGCTCAACGGGGCGGACGGGATGTCCGAGATGTTTGCGAAGGCGCTGACGATGGGGGGTACGGGTCTGGGCCTGGCGCGACAGCTGCTCTCCGCCATGGGCACGGCGGGCGCGGCGGACGGGCCGGGCGGGAACGAGGCCGGTTCCCCGGGCGCCGCGGGGCCCGGCGGGACGCCGGACTCCGGAGAAAAGCCCGGCTCAGGGGCGCTGGGGGCCGGGACGGCGCCAAAGGGCGCGCCCCCGCGCACTGAGCGGGTGCCGGTCCGGGACGAGGGCGTGGCCGGCGGAGGCACGCCGGACCGCTAACCGGCGTTCTGCCCCTCGGTGTTGCCGGCCAGGATGTTGTCGAGCGCGGCGGCGAGGTCGTAGTCGAAGTCGGCGACCGAGCGCTCCTCGCCGAGGGGGGCGATGCGGTCGGTCCGGTCGAGGAACGCCACGAGGGGCGCCGCACCGGCCCGGAACAGGGCCCCTTCGGAGCCCACTTGCAGCCGGATGAAGACGTCCGAGAGGTGCTCGGCGGAGGCGGGGGCGATGTGCACATCGCCCTCGCCGGAGGGCTGGCTGAGCCCGTCGAGCAGCAACTCCCGCGCGAAGGCCCAGGTCACAGGCGCGTCGCCGGGAAGGTGAAAGGTGAACTTCACCGCGTAGGGATCGCTGCTGTCGTAGTCCAGTCCCACCGGGATCCGGAAGGACAGCTCCTCGGAGACGAGGAAGGTCATGATCACTTCTGCCTGAACCGTTTCACGCATCGCCCAATGCCCCGTATTCGTCGTTTTGGCCCGGGATTGGCTCCTCGCGCCCCATAGACACCACCGCTCGACGGCATCCATAGATCACCAGGAGTGATTCTTCAGCTACCGATAGAGACCGAGACTGAGCTTACGAGCTCTATGACTCTGGAGCGTAGCGACTCGACTACGGGGCGGAGTCGTTCCGGGGGATTCAGGGCAGAGAAATTGCCAGAGCCGTCAACACCGGTCCAGGCGACGACCGGCCGGGCGGCGACCGGCGGGCCCTACCAGTCGCCCTTCGACGACGAGGACGACGACGTGAACTTCTTGACGACGAAGATCAGCCCGCCGATGAGCGCGACCAGCAGCAGGGCCTTGAAGACCAGCGCTATGACGAAGCCGAGCACGCTCATGATCAGACTGCCGAACACCACGAGGACGAGGACCGGCACGGCGATCCACTTCACCCACCACGGGAGTCCTGCAAAAATCCCCTTCTCAGCCATGTCGTTCGTCCCTGCTTTCCGCTTCGTGGACCCGGAGCGGGGTGCTCCGGCCTTGCTTTCGATGCTAGGGCGGACAGGGGGCCCGGCGGGGCCTGCGAAGCCCCCGTCGACCCCTGAGCGTCCCCCTACGGGTCGCCGGGGCCGACCCTCAGCTCTCAGGGGGAGAGAAGACCACCAGAACCCTCAGGGCCTCGCTGATGTGGTGGAAGCGGTGCGTCACGCCGGCCGGCACGTAGACCACGCTCCCGCGGCCCACCTGGGTCGTCTCCTCCCCCACGGTGATCGACGCGCGGCCGCTCATCACCACGTAGACCTCGTCCTGGGCGTGCGGGGTCTGCGGGTCCATCTGCCCGGCGTCCAGGGCGTACAGCCCGACCGACATGTTCCGCTCGCCCAGGAACTGCAGGTAGGCGCCGTCGTTCGCGAGGCGCTCCCCCTCCAGTTCATCCAGCCGGAAGGCCTTCATCTGCCGTCCACCCCTCGCCGCTCCTCGGTCGTGGTCCGTCCACATGCTGCGTCTGCAACGATCTCACCATGAAGAATTTCGTAGTCAAGACGATCGCCAACGCGGCGGCCCTGGCGGTCGCCATCTGGCTGCTCAAGGGCATCACGCTCTCCGGTGAGAACACCCTGCGCAAGGTGCTCACGCTGATCCTCGTCGCGCTCGTCTTCGGCGTGGTCAACTTCATCGTCAAGCCGGTGGTGAAGCTGCTGTCCTTCCCGTTGTTCATCCTCACCCTCGGCCTCATCACGCTCGTGATCAACGCGCTGATGCTGTTGCTGACCTCGTTCCTCGCCAAGGAGCTGGGGCTGGCCTTCCACGTCGACGGCTTCTGGAACGCCCTGGTCGGCGGCGTGATCATCTCGGTGGTGGCCTGGGCGATGCACATGATCCTGCCGGACGACAAGGACTGAGAAGGGGCTGAGAAGAGCTGACCAGGACCGAGCAGAGCCGGCGGGAACCGAGAAGGACCGGGGAGTCCGGGGAGGTCCGCGCATGACGGGCGACGGCACCCGGGCCGTACGGGCGGGCCTGCCGGAGCCGCGGGCGAACGAGCCCGTGCTCCCCGGCCCGGCCTTCGCCGCCCACTACCACCTGCCGGGCGAGGTCTCCGGCCCGTACACCTACGGGCGCGAGGCCAACCCCACATGGGCCGCCCTGGAGACGGCGATCGCCGAGCTGGAGGCCCCCGGCGACCCCGGCCCGGCGGCGGAGGCCGTCACCTTCCCCTCCGGCATGGCCGCGATCTCCGCCGTGTTCCTCTCGCAGCTGCGGCCCGGCGACACGGCGGTCCTGCCCTCGGACGGCTATCAGCTGCTGCCCGCGCTGCGCGAGCGCCTGGAGGCGTTCGGCATCACCGTGCGCACCGCCCCGACCGCCGGGGACGCCCAGCTCGCGGCGCTGGAGGGCGCCCGCCTGCTGTGGATCGAATCGCCCTCCAACCCGGGCCTCGACGTGTGCGACATCCGCCGCCTCGCCGACGCCGCCCACCGCCGCGGCGCGCTCGTCGCGGTCGACAACACCCTCGCCACCCCGCTCGGCCAGCGCCCCCTGGAACTGGGCGCCGACTTCTCCGTGGCCAGCGGCACCAAGGCCCTCACCGGCCACGGCGATCTCCTCCTGGGTTACATGGCCGCACGCGACCCACGGCTCACCGCGGCCGTGCGCACCTGGCGCAAGGTCGCCGGCGCGATCCCCGGCCCCATGGAGGCCTGGCTTGCCCACCGCTCCCTGGCGACGCTGCAGCTGCGCGTGGACCGGCAGGCGGCCGGTGCGCTCGCGCTCGCCGAGGCCCTGCGCGACCGGCCCGACGTGACCGGGCTGCGCCACCCCGGGCTGCCCTCCGACCCCGCCCACGAGCTGGCCCTGCAGCAGATGCGCGGCGGGCGCTTCGGGTGCGTGGTCTCCTTCGTGCTGCCGGACCGGGCGCATGCCGAGCGCTTCCTGGCCGCACTGCGCATCGTCGACGAGGCGACCAGCTTCGGCGGCGTGCGGTCCACGGCCGAGCGGCGCGGGCGGTGGGGAGGCGACGCCGTGGCGGAGGGGTTCATCCGCTTCTCGGTGGGCGTCGAGGACACCGAGGATCTCGTCGCGGACGTCCTCGCGGCGCTGGACGAGGCGGCCCGTCCGTACGACGGCCCCGCCCGCCCGTAAGGACGGCTCGAGTCTCCCCCCTCTTGACTCGAGCCGTCGTGGTCGGACGCGCGAACCACGCACGAATGACCACCCGGTCCAGGCTAGTTGACTCTGCGTCAGTGTCCAATCACACCGGCGACACAGCCCTATCGACTTATTTATAGTTCCCTTACGACCGGGAGGCACCGAGTCAGGGAGACAGCATGGATCTGGCCCTGTTGCGCACGTTCGTCACGGTGCACCGGGCGGGGTCCTTCACCCGGGCCGCGGCCCTGCTCGGCCTTTCGCAGCCCGCCGTCACCAGCCAGATCCGCACGCTGGAGACCCAGTTGGGCCGCCCGCTCTTCCTGCGCCTGGCCCGCGGGGTGCGCCCCACCACCACCGGCGAGGAACTCGCCCACAAGATCGCGCCGCACGTCGACGCCCTGCTGGAGATCACCGAAGCGGGCATGGACGACGAGGGATCGCGGAACCGGACCCTCCATCTCGCCGGTCCTCCGGAGTTCACCGACCTTCGCGCGCTCCCCGCCCTCGCTCCCCTCATCGCCCGGGGCCTGGCCGTGCGCGCCGCCCACGGCGCCGCGGACGACCTCTTCGAGAGCCTCGGCGCCGGCCACCACGACCTCGCCATCACCACCTCGCGCCCGCGCGGACGCCTCCTGACCGCCACCCCGCTCTGCGACGAGGAGCACGTGCTCGTCGCGGCGCCGCGCTGGGCGGCCCGCCTGGGCGGCCCGGCCGTCGTGCGCGACAAAGGCGTCCGGGCCCTGGAACACCTGCCCGTGGTCGAGGTCCACGAGACCCTGCCGCTCGTCAGGCGCTACTGGAGTGCCGTCTTCGACACCGAGCCCGTCGCCTCCGGCAGCGTCATCGCCCCCGACCTGCGGGCCGTCCTCTCCTGCGTCATCGCGGGCGCCGGGCTCGGCGTGCTGCCCCGCTACCTGTGCGCGGACGCCCTCGACACCGGGGAGATCGTGGCCCTCCTCGACCCGCCGGTCCCCCCGCTGCGCACCTACTTCCTCGTCGTACGAACCGGAACACTGGCCCACCCGCACCTCGCACGGGCACACGAGTGGCTCCTGCGCGCCGCCGTTTCCTGGTGAGAAAGGGGAGAGAAAGGGTTGCCGCCAGGGGTTTCACCGACCGCCTCGCGCGGCAGATGTCCCCTATGACCGAACGTCCAGTGGTCAAGCGCACCGCGCGTGCCATCCTGCTCGACAGCGGGGGCGACCCCGGCCCCCACGCCGCCTTCGAGATGGTCCTGATCAAGCGCACCAAGCCCGGAGAAGCGCCGTACTGGATCACCCCGGGCGGCGGCATGGAGCCGGAGGACAGCACCGTGGTCGCCGCGCTCCACCGCGAGGTCGACGAGGAGCTCGGCGCCAAGGTCGTCGACGTCGTCCCCGCCTTCGTCGACACCGTCTCCCACTCGCTCCACCACGCCGCCCACGGCGTGAAGGTGCAGCACTTCTTCGTCTGCCGGCTCGCGTCCATGGACCTCTCGCAGCGCCACGGCCCCGAGGTGGACGAGCCGTGCGGGACGTACGAGGTGGTGCGGATCCCGTTCACCCGGGCGGGGATCGCCTCGGTGGAGCTGGTTCCCCCGTCGCTGCGCGCCTACCTCGACGCGAACATCGAGGGCGTACGGGCCCTGCTGGCGGACGACCTGGGGTGACGCCCGGGCGACCGCCCGGATCAGCCCGGCGTGGGCGCCATGAGGCCGTCGATCGTGTCGTGTCGTATGCGGTGGGACGGGATGCCGATGCCCTTCAAGGTGTCCACACCGCTGCGGATCATTCCGGGTGGCCCGGAGAGATAGGCGTCGTAGGCGGTCCAGGGCCCGTACTGGCGCACGATGGCGGGCAGTTGCCCGCTCAGTCCGCGGGTGGGGCCGTCGGACACGACCGGCCGGACCGAGAGCCAGTTGTGCGCACGCTGCAGCTGCAGCATGGTGTCGATGTCGTAGAGGTCGCCGGCTTGGCGCGCACCGTAGAAGACCTCGACGGGGCGGCAGCGCCCGTGCTCGGCGACGTCCTCGACCAGCGCCTTGATCGGCGCGATGCCGGTACCGCCGCCCAGGCACAACAGGCCGTTGTCAGTGCTGTGGTCGACAATCATGGAACCGGTGGGGGGACCGAGCCGCAGGACGTCACCCGGGCGGGCCCGGTGGACGAGGGCGCCGGACACCCAGCCGGCGGGCACGGCCTTGACGTGGAAGGAGAGCAGCCCGTCCGGGCGGGGCGCGGCGGAGAAGGAGTACGGCCGCCACACACGCGGCCACCAGGGGGTTTCCAGGTTGGTGTACTGGCCGGCGACGAAGGGGTAGGGCTGGTCGGGCCGTACGGTCACGACGGCGATGTCCGGCGTGCGCAGTTCGTGGGTGACGATCTCGGCCTGCCACCAGGCGGGCGAGTGCCGTTCGTCCTCCGCGGCGGCGTCGATCATGATCTGGGAGATCGCCGTGTAGACGCGGACCCAGGCCGCTTCGGTGTGCCCGTTCCAGGTGGCCGGCGCGAAGCGGCTGAGGGCGGCGATCAGGCACTCGCCGACCGCGGGGTAGTGCTCGGGCAGGGTGCCGTACTTCCGGTGCCCGCGGCCCAGCCGGGAGAGGTAGGTGGTGAGCGTGGCGGAGTCGTCCGCGTGCTGGGCGGCGGTCAGCAGCGCCCGGAAGAGACGGTCGCGCTGGGTGTCCATGGCGGCGGGGAAAAGGGCGCGCAGATCGGGGTGCTGTATGAACAGCAGCGCGTAGAAGTACGAGGTCGCCTTGTCGGCCACGGGCTCGAGCTCCGCCATGGTGCGGCGGATCAGCTGGGCGTCGGGGGACTGCGCCGCTTCGGGCTCGGGGGCCGCGGGAGCGGGGGCTGCGGCGGGGGCCGGGGCGGCAGCGGGGACGGAAACGGGAACGGGTTCCCAGGCGGGGCGGAATCCCCTGTCGGGTGGCGGTTCGGCCGGGCGCTGGTGTTCGTACGCGTGGGGCGTTTCGTACGCGCGGGGGGTTTCGTAGGTGTGAGGCGCTTCGTGCCCGTGCGGTGCTTCGTGCCCGTGCGGTGCTTCGTACCCGCGCGGGGGCTCGTACCTGTGGGGCGCGGGTTGCGGCTGCGTCTGTGGCTGGGCTTGCGGCCGTGTTTGTGGCTGGGCTTGTGGTTGAGGTTGCGGCTGGGGTGGTGGCTGGGCCTGTGTCCGGGGCTTCTGCTGCTCCGCCGACCGCACCGCCACCCACTTGCCCGGCCGGGGCCCGGGCCGGGCGGCCTCCGCCTCCGTCCCGCCTTCCGGTGGTCTGCCGTGCCCGTCGCGGGCCCTGTCTCCGTCCGGTGGCTGCGTCGGGGTGAACCAGCCCCGGTCACTCCCTCTGCCGTGCGCGCCACCGTCGGCCGACCTGGTCGGAGCGTCCTTCATCGTCTCGCCTCGAACATCTCTCGGTCCGTCCTCGCACTTCCGTCCTAGCCGGAAAGTGTTCGCAATTCCCCGCTCTGCTCATGGGTCGCTGTTCCAGGCTGCGCAGCATGCCATCTTCTGCGCGGCCTTGCGCAAATCGCGGGAAGTGCGAGTGGCAAGGCCCCGGTTGGGGCTAGGCTGAGCCGATTCCCCCACCCGGGGACAAGCCGGTTCCCGCGAACGGGAGTTGACCCTACCGTTCGACATGTGCGGGACAACCCCCTTTCGCAGATGCGGACTTCACTGTTACGGAATCGGCCACGGACTATCGCTTACGGGATACGGGGGATACGGGCCGCGGGGCTACGGGCTACGGGGCTATCGACCGGAGCCGACGAGTTCGTACGCCTCCCTGAGATCCCGGCCCGCATAGGAGTGCACGGCGATATCCCGCACATGGTGGTCGGCGTTCACCGCCACCGAGACCGGGACCGCGGAGAAGAGCAGCGCGTCCGACATCGAGTCCCCGTAGGCCACGCAGTCGGCCCGGGTCAGGCCGAATTCCGCGCAGAGCTCGTCCGCGATCCGCACCTTCGCCCCGGCGTCGAGGATGCCCGCCGGATCCACCGGGTCCCGGAAGGGCACCGTGGGCCAGCGCGAGCCGTGCGCCGCATCGGCACCCCAGGTCAGCAGGCGTTCGACGAAGAATCCCGGGGACAGCGAAATCACGGCGCAGCGCTCGCCGCGGGCCCGGATCTCCGCCCACACGTCGCGTATTCCGGCCAGCCAGGGCGCGCCGTCGAAAGCCGCGGCGACCTGTTCCTCGGTGAGTTCCCGCCACAGCGCGCAGGCGAGTTCGGCGAAGCGCGGCGGTTCGAGTTCGCGGGCCGCGAATGCCCGTTCCAGCTCGGCGATCTCCCGCTCGACCCCGAGCTGCCGGGATATCTCGATCGCCGCCGCGGACCCGTGCATCAGGGTCCCGTCCATGTCGAACAAATGCAGTCTGGTCACGACGCCCGAGCGTATGCGGCCCCGCCGCGGAGCACACACGATTAGGCCCCCGGTATCCGATATCCGGAACGCGACACCGGCTCCGCCGCCCGGCCCCTGATGGACGGCAGCACAAGGGCGGAGGACGCGCGGTGCGTCCTCCGCCCTCGATGCGGCGGGCCCGGCCCTGTCCGGCTGCCCGGCCCGGCTCTGCCCGGCCGGCCTGTGGAATCAGCCGCCCAGGACGGCCTCGATCGCGGTCAGGGCGATGCCGTGGTCCTGCTCCGGCGCCCCGCCGCCCACTCCGATCGCGCCGACGAGCCGGCCGTCGCGGTGGAGCGGGACACCGCCGGCGATGAAGAGCAGCGGGCGGTCGAGGGCGGTCGGCAGGGTGTGGAAGAGGCCGCCGGGCTGGACGGCGTCGACCAGGTCGGCGGTCGGCGCGTCCAGCTGCAGCGCCGTGAACGCCTTGCGGGTGCTGGTCTCCCCCGCGATCAGCACGGCCCGGTCGTCCCGGCGGAAGGCGAGCAGGTGACCGCCGGCGTCGAGGACGGTGACCGCGACGCGTACGCCCTGCTCGTCCGCGGCGCGGCGGGCGGCGGCGAGGAGCGCGTCGGCGTCGTCCGTGGTGAGGGGGAGGACGGGGGTGGCGGTGGTGGTGGGGGTGGTCATGGGAACTCCTGGAGGTGCGTGATGGTGCGAGTGCGAGTGCCGCTGGAGCGGCCGTGCGCTTGTGGTTGGTGGTGTCGCCGGGGCGGTCGTGCGGTCGTGCAGCGCGTCATGGCACTGCAGGTACCGCCGTAGGGGTCGCGCTGGTTGTGCTGGTTGTGCTGGTCGCGCTGCTCAGTTCCGCGTCGCCGCCTCTTCCCGGTCGGCGCGTTCTCCGGCCCCGGTCGCGGCGTGCTCCTGCCGCGCCACGATGCGCCCGCCCCGCGCGCTCAGCGCACCCACCGCGCCCCGGGCGCCCGTACGCCGCTCCAGTGCTGCCGAGAGGAGGGCAAGGGCGAGGGCGGAGGCGGCCATCGCCGCACCGACCCAGTTGGGCGCCGTGTAGCCGAAGCCGGCGGAGATCACGAGGCCGCCGAGCCAGGCCGCGATCGCGTTGCCCAGGTTGAAGGCGCCGATGTTGACGGCGGAGGCGAGGGTGGGCGCGTCCGCGGTCTGGTCGAGGACCCGCTTCTGCAGCGGCGGGACGGTAGCGAAGCCCAGCGCGCCGATCAGCGGGACGACGACCGCCGTGGCGATCTTGTCGTGCGTGGCGAGCGGCAGCAGGGCGAGGGCGATCGCGAGGCCGCCCAGGGCGGTGAGCAGCATGGGCATCAGCGCGCGGTCGGCGAACCGGCCGCCGACGAGGTTGCCCGCCACCATGCCCAGGCCGAACAGGACGAGCAGCCAGGTGACGGACGAGGAGGCGAAGCCCGCGGCGTCGGTCATCATCGGCGTGAAGTAGGTGGTCATGGTGAAGACGCCGCCGAAGCCGAGGACCGTCATCGCCATGGCGAGCAGGACCTGGGGGTTGCGGAAGGCGGCGAGCTCACCGCTGATCCGGGTCTGCTCGGGGCGGGGCTGCTGCGGCACGAGCGCGGCGATGCCGAGGACGGCGAGCACGCCCAGGCCGGCGATGAGGAAGAACGTGACGCGCCAGCCGGCGCTCTGGCCGACCATCGTGCCCATCGGCACGCCCACCACGTTGGCCACCGTCAGCCCCGTGAACATCATCGCGATGGCAGCAGCCTTCTTCTGCGGGGCGACCAGGCCTGCGGCCACGATCGCGCCGATGCCGAAGAACGCGCCGTGCGCGAACGAGGCGACGATCCGCCCGGCCAGCATCACCCCGAAGGCGGGGGCGACCGCCGAGAGCACGTTGCCGGCGACGAACAGGCCCATCAGGGCCATGAGCATCTTCTTGCGCGGCACCCGGCTGCCGAGGACGGCCAGGATCGGGGCGCCGATCACGACGCCGAGCGCGTAGCCGGTCGTCAGGTAGCCGGCGGTCGGGATGGAGACGCCGAACTCGTCCGCGACCTCCGGGAGCAGGCCCGAGGTGACGAATTCGGTGGTGCCGATACCGAAGGCGCCGATGGCGAGCGCCAGCAGTGCGAGGGGCATGACGAGGGTCCTTCAGGGAGGGGAGAGGGAGGGCGGAGAGATCGGGGGGACGGGGGAGAGCCCGCCCAGCATCGTTGCGATCGACCCTTACCAGCGTAGACAATAATTGCATACGCGGATACTTGCAAGCGCGGGCTATTGCGTTGCAGCGATATCCTGGTCCGTGACGACACGCATGTGCGGTCAGAAGGAGGGCCTCATGTCCCGCACCCCGGACCCCGCTCTGCTCGGCCTGGCACAGGGCTGGTGCGCACTGTCCGCCCTGCACGGCCGGATCGAGGCGCACATCGAGCGGGCCCTGCAGGCGGCGCACGGCCTGAGCGTGCGCGAGTTCTCCGTGCTCGACGTGCTCAGCCGGCAGCACAGCGGCGAGGGCGGCCACCTGCGGATGAACGAGGTCTCCGAGGCCGTCGTGCTCAGCCAGAGCGCGACCACGCGCCTGGTCAACCGCCTGGAGGACCGCGGCCTGCTGACCCGCTACCTCTGCCTCACCGACCGGCGCGGCATCTACACCGACGTCACGGAGGCGGGCCTCGCCCTCCTCGAAGAGGCCCGGCCGACGAACGACACCGCGCTGCGCGAGGCCCTCCGGGAAGCCTCCAAGCGCGCGGAGCTGGCCCCGCTCGTCACGGCGGTGGAGTCGCTCGCGCCGGTGTCCTGAGCCCCGCAGCCGGTGCCGCAAGCCCTCGCGGCCGGTGTCGTAACCCTCACAACGAATCCGTACACGCGGCGGAATCCGGGCCCCGCCGTAGGGTCCGGTCATGAGCGACATCGAGATTCGTGACACCGAGATGCGTGACACCGACGCCGGGATCGACCTCCGCGACATCGAGATCCGTCCCGCCACCGCCGGCGACGTGCCCGCCGTCGTGGCACTGCTCGCCGACGACCCCATCGGGGCGGGGCGCGAGGCCCCGGGTGACCTCGCCCCGTACCGCACGGCCTTCGACCGCGTGGACGCCGACCCGCACCAGCAGCTGGTGGTCGCCGTGCACGACGGCCGCGTCGTGGGCACGCTCCAGCTCACCGTCATACCGGGGCTGTCCCGTGCCGGTATGACGCGCGGGCTCATCGAGGGCGTCCGCGTGCACAGCGACGCGCGCGGCAGCGGCCTGGGCAGCCTGCTCGTCGAGTGGGCCCTCGACGCCGCGCGCAGCGCGGGGTGCCGGATGGCTCAGCTCACCTCGGACGCCACGCGCGTGGACGCCCATCGCTTCTACGAGCGGCTGGGCTTCGAGGCCTCACACCTCGGCTTCAAGTACCACCTCTGAAGCACCTGCCGCATCGTCCGCCGCTCCCGGGCCGCCGGGGGCGGTACGGGCACGGGCCCGTTCCCGGTGCGCCTTCTGCCGGCAGGGCGCGCCGCAGTAACGGGCGGGCCGGCCCGTGCGGGCGGACGGCACCGGCCCGTCGCACACTGCACACCGGGTTTCGTTACGCGAAACCGAGGGGTTGGGCGGGAGTTTCGTTACGTTGCGCCCCGGGCGGAGGCTGTCGCACGCCAGCGCGGTCATCCTGCCCGGCGCGACCCCCGGCCCGCGCCGCTGCTCCATCGACAGACAGCCCATGAGCAGGGCCATCAGGTCGTCGATGGTCACGTCCTTCCGTACGGCGCCGGCCTGTTGGGCGCGACGCAGCAGGCCGGAGAGCGCCTCACGGAAGTCCGTTTCGACGCCGGGTGAGGCGTCGAAACGGCTTCCCAGCCCCTCCAGCGCGTCGCACAGCCCCTTGTTCCGCACGATCAGCCGTATGACCGCGGACAGGTAGCGGTAGAACACCGCGCCGGCGTCGTCCGCATGCGCCAACTCCCGTGCGGTGTCGGTGAAAAGCCTGACACGGTCGGCGACGGTCGCCCTGAACAGGGCTGTCTTGGAAGGGAAATGGCGGTAGACGGTCCCCGTACCGACGCCTGCACGGCGTGCGATCTCACCGAGCGGCACCCCCAACCCGGCTTCCTCGAAGGCGGATCGGGCTGCTTGGAGGACCAGCGCGCGGTTGCGGCGGGCATCCGAACGGAGAGAGGCGGACCCCTGCGCAGGCACAGACGGATTCCTGTGTTCTGCCATGCGCGTTGTCCCTCCGGGGCCCGGGATCAAAACGGGTCGTGGGTTCCGATTCTATCCGGGCATGTGAGCGAGGTGCTGACGCGCCATACCGGGGCAAAAGCAGTAGAGATCGCAAGGCGGGCCGAGGCAGGCTCGCGGCGCCGAGGCAGGGGCCGGCTCATCGCAAAGAAAAAGCCGCCGCCGGTGCGGAAAGCACCGACGGCGGCCTCACGGGACCGGAGAGAGGTCAGCCGGGGATCACCGCGTCCCACGCCTTCCCCGCCGCTTCCAGGGCCTCCGCCTCGTCCGCAACCGGCACGCCCAGTGCGCGCAGGCCCTCGCCGAGCGCCGCCAGCGAGGCCAGGACGACCTCGCGGTCCGCATCCAGGCCGTAGTGGTTGACGCGGATCATCTCCTTGGCGAGCGGGCCGGCCGCCGCCTGCACGGGCACCGAGGCATCGGCGGCCAAGGCGGCCGCCACCACGTCGCGGGCGTCCTTGCCGCCGGGGGCGCGCAGGGTGGTCGCGACGGGGGCCGCGTCCTCGTCGCGCACGACGTACGGGGACAGACCGCCGCCCAGGGCCCGTGCTCCTGCGCGCAGGGCGGCGGCAGCAGCGCGGTGGCGGGCCATGACGGCCTCCAGGCCGTCCTCCTCGATGCGGTCGACGGCCTGCTCCAGGGCCAGCATCTCCAGCTGGGCGGGTGCGTGGGGAAGCGCCGTGCGGCCGCCGTCGATCCAGCGCTCCTTCCAGTCCAGCAGAGAGAGGTACGAGCGGCGGGGCGCCTGCTCGTTGGCGGCGATGCGCTCCCAGGCACGGGCGCTCACCGAGACCACCGAGACGCCGGCCGGACCGGCCATCGCCTTCTGCCCGCCGATGACGCACAGGTCGACGCCCCACTCGTCGGTCAGGAGCGGCTCGGCGGCGACGGACGCGACCGCGTCCAGCATCAGCAGCGCGCCGTGCGCGCGCACGACCTCGCCGATCTCGGCCACGGGGTTGGTGTTGCCCGTGGCCGCCTCGGCGTGCACCAGGCTGACGAAGTCGATCGCGGGATTCGCGCGCAGGGCCTCGGCGACCTGGTCGGCCCCGACCGCGCCGCTGAACGGCGCGGAGAGGGTGACCACCTCGGCGCCGCAGGAGCGCAGCCAGCCGCCGAACGTCTCGCCGTACGGCCCGGTGATGATGTTGAGCGCGGTGCTGCCGGGGCGGACGGCCGAGCGGATCGCGGCCTCCAGCGGCAGCAGCGCCTCGCCCTGCATCGTGACGACGGTCTCGCGCGTCCGCATCAGGGCCGCGATCTTGTCCTCGATGCGCGCGAAGTGACCGGCGCCCAGCGGCGCGAGGTCGAGCAGGTCCGGTGCGGTGTTCGCAGTCACGGTGCCAAGTGCCTTCCGGGTGTGGCGCCGTGTCCGGCGCCCGCCAATCTCTCCCTGACCCTACGTCCGGACCCGGTCCCGCGCCGACCGTCGTCCACAGGACCGGACGGACAATCCGATTACCGATGACCTAGCGGGGGGCTGTGCCTTCAGCCGCCCGCCAGCCGCCCGCGTCCACGCCTCCCGGCACCGCGCCCCCCGCCTCGTACGGCTCACGGGTGAAGACGAACGTGCCGAGGTCGAGGTGGCTGACCGCGCCCTCCGCCGTCCGGACCGCGGTGAGCGTCTCCCCCGCGTAGTAGTCGTTGAGCCCCGTCCAAGTGCCGTCCTCCTCCGGGCGGAAGCGCGAGGCGCGCCCGCCCGAGCCCAGCGGCGCCAGCTCCAGCGCCCCGCCGGCGCACAGCCGCAGCGTGAACGGCTCCGCACCCCAGTACCAGGAGCCCGTCAGCTCCAGGTGCTCGTCCTTCACCTCGGAGAGCGGGCTCCAGGGCGCGGGAATCCGCGGTTCGAGCTCGGCGACCGTCGTCAGCAGGTCCGCCGCGACGCCCCCGACCTCGAAACAGGAGGTGCGGTTGGCCAGGACGACGCCCGCGATCCCGTCCTGCGGGCTCGTCAGCAGCATCGCCACGAAGCCCGGCATGGTGCCCATGTGGCCCACGAGCGTCCGGCCGTCCCGCTGGATCACCTGCAGGCCGAGTCCGTAGCCGGACTGCCCCGGCGCCTGCGAGCCGCCCTCCGGCGTCCGCATCTCGGCGAGCGTTGCCGCGGACAGCACCCGCTCGTCCCCGTCCGTCAGGAACGCCGCGAAGCGGCACAGGTCGGCGGTCGTGGACCAGAGCTGGCCGGCGGGTGCCATCCGGCCGGTGTCCGCCGCGGGCTCGGGAAGGAGGACGTCCGCCCAGGGGTGCACTGCCCAGCCGTCCGCGTGGGGCGCGGCGGGCGCGAGGGTCGTGCGCTCCATGCCGAGCGGCGCGAGCACCTCGCGGCGCAGCACCGCGTACCAGCTCTCGCCGCGGATCCGCTCGACCAGGGCGCCGAGCAGCGCGTAGCCGGGGTTGGAGTAGTGGTGCAGCCGCCCGGGGGTGTGGCGCTGGGGGCGGTCGCCGAAGAGGTCGCCGAGCTCGGGGCGCAGCGCACCGTCCGTGCGCTCCCACCACGGCCCGCGCGCCTCCGCCGTGAGCCCCGCGGTGTGCGACAGGAGCTGGGCGATGGTCGCGTCACCGCCGGCCGCGGTGTCGAGGTACGTGCCGAGCCTGTCGTCCAGCTTCAGCAGCCCCTCGTCGCGCAGCCGCATCACCAGCACGGCGACGAAGGTCTTGGTGATCGAACCGATGCGGTACTGGACGTCCTCGGGCCGCGCTCCTCCGGGCAGTTCGCCACGGCCGGAGCTCCACACCAGGTTCCCCTCCCGCATCACCGCCCCCACCATGGAGGGTGCGCGCCCCTGGACCTGACCGGTGGCGAGGCGATGGAGCAGAGCACGGCGGGTGGCGGGCAGCAGCCCGGCGTCGTTGTACGAGGCATCGATCATGACCGCACCCTAGCCAGGGCGCGCCGCACGGGCACCGGCATTTCGCCGCACTGGCTTTCACGTCCACGTGAAGGTTTACGGTCGTGGCCATGCGCATCGGGGAACTGGCCCGGCAGGCGGGCACCACCACTCGCACCCTGCGGCACTACGAGGAGCTCGGGTTGCTGCCCGCACGCCGCAGCGGCAACGGCTACCGCACCTACGACGACCGCGACCTGCGGCTGCTCCAGCAGATCCGCACGCTGCAGGACTTCGGCTTCGGGCTGGAGGAGACCCGTCCGTTCGTGGACTGCCTGCGGGCCGGCCACCCGGCCGGGGACTCCTGCCCCGCCTCCCTCGACGTCTACCGCCGCAAGCTCGCGGAGCTGGACGACTGCATCGACCACCTGCAGCGGATCCGGGCCGAGGTGGGCTCCCAGCTCGCGCGCGCCGAACTGGAGGCCGTGGCCGACGCCCCCGGCGGGCCGCCGCCGCTGTGCGCCTTCACCTGTCCGGAACCGCCGGCACCACTGGAAGCGCCACCCTTCGAAGGGACCCCTGAGACACCATGAGCAGCCCCGCAGCCACAGCCACAACCACAGCCGTCACCAGCGTCACCGACGCCACCTTCGCCGCCGAAGTCCTCGACGAGCGGCTCCCCGTGCTCGTCGAGTTCACCGCCGACTGGTGCCCGCCCTGCCGCATGATCGCGCCCGTACTCGCCGACCTGGCGGAGCAGGAAGCCGGACGACTCAAGATCGTCGCGCTCGACGTGGACGCCAATCCGCAGACGCAGGCCGCCTACGGGGTCCTGTCCATGCCGACCCTGATGCTCTTCCGCGCGGGCGAGCCGGTGACGTCCCTCGTGGGCGCCCGTTCCGGGGCCCGCCTGCTCCGCGACCTCGACGGCTTCCTGGACTGACCGGAGCACGGCGACCGGCCGGGGCACGCCCCCGGACCGATCAGGTCTGCGCCATGTCCACGAAGCGGGAGTAGTGGCCCTGGAAGGCCACCGTGATCGTGGCCGTCGGGCCGTTACGGTGCTTGCCGACGATGATGTCCGCCTCGCCCGCGCGGGGCGACTCCTTCTCGTAGGCATCCTCGCGGTGGAGCAGGATGACCATGTCGGCGTCCTGCTCGATGGAGCCGGATTCACGCAGGTCGGAGACCATCGGCTTCTTGTCCGTGCGCTGCTCGGGGCCACGGTTCAGCTGCGAGAGCGCGATGACCGGCAGCTCCAGCTCCTTGGCCAGCAGCTTGAGGTTTCGGGACATGTCCGAGACCTCCTGCTGGCGGCTCTCGGCGCGCTTGGCGCCACCGGCCTGCATCAGCTGCAGATAGTCGATGATCACGAGCTTGATGCCGCTGCGCTGCTTCAGGCGGCGGCACTTGGCGCGGATCTCCATCATCGACAGGTTCGGGGAGTCGTCGATGAAGAGCGGGGCGGCGGAGACGTCGGGCATCCGGCGGGCGAGGCGCGTCCAGTCCTCGTCCGTCATCGAGCCGGAGCGCATGTGGTGCAGGGCCACGCGTGCCTCGGCGGACAGCAGGCGCATCGCGATCTCGTTGCGGCCCATTTCGAGCGAGAAGATCACGCTCGGCATGTTGTGCTTGATCGAGCAGGCGCGGGCGAAGTCCAGCGCGAGGGTGGACTTACCCATGGCGGGACGGGCCGCGATGACGATCATCTGGCCGGGGTGCAGGCCGTTCGTCAGGGAGTCCAGGTCGGTGAAGCCCGTCGGGACGCCGGTCATCTCGCCGCTGCGCGAGCCGATCGCCTCGATCTCGTCGAGCGCGCCCTCCATGATGTCGCCCAGGGGGAGGTAGTCCTCGCTGGTGCGCTGCTCGGTGACGGCGTAGACCTCGGCCTGGGCCTTGTTGACGATGTCGTCGACGTCGCCGTCGGCGGCGTATCCCATCTGGGTGATGCGCGTGCCGGCCTCGACGAGGCGGCGCAGCACGGCGCGCTCGTGGACGATCTCGGCGTAGTACTCGGCGTTGGCCGCGGTGGGGACCGTCTGGACCAGGGAGTGCAGGTAGGGCGCGCCGCCGACGCGGGTGATCTCGCCGCGCTTGGTGAGCTCGGCGGCGACGGTGATCGGGTCGGCCGGCTCGCCCTTGGCGTAGAGGTCGAGGATGGCCTGGTAGATCGTCTCGTGCGCCGGGCGGTAGAAGTCGTGGCCCTTGAGGACCTCGACGACGTCGGCGATGGCGTCCTTGGACAGCAGCATGCCGCCGAGGACGGACTGCTCGGCGTCCAGGTCCTGCGGGGGCACGCGCTCGAAGGCGGCGGCGCCCTGCTGGCCCTGTCCGCCGCCCTGCGACCAGGAGCCGTCCTCCGCGCCGCGGTCGTGGCGCTCGCCGCGGGAGGGGCCGTCGCCGCGGCGGGGTCGGGACACGGGGAGGCGGTCGCCGGGACCTGCATCCGCCCAGGGGTCGTCCATGGGCTCGGGGATGCTCATCCCGCCACCTCCTCCCGTCCGCGGAGCGGACCTTGCCGTGCTGTTCTTTCTTACGGCACGGCTCTGACAAACAGCCCACCCGACTCCGGTTCCGGCGCGTCGAGTTCAGGGCGGTCCCGTCAGGTCCGTCGGGGCCGGAACAGGCGTCGGCCGCCGGTCCACGGTAGGCCCGCGGGCACCGTCAGCCAATCTGGTTATCCACAGGCCGTGTGGATGACGGGCCCCATCCTGTGGAGAAGTCCGCACATCCTGTGCACGAGGCGGGGGAAACCGCTGTGGACAAACACACAGCCCGCCCGAGCTCAAGCCCCTGACCTGCAGTTTCGCCATCCACCGGCTGTTGAGGAGAAAAACTTTCCCCGTCCGCCGGAGATCACGACAAACGGCGCAGAGAAGATCGGACCGAGCGACTCAATGTAAGGGTCCCATGACAGTTGCACCAATTACCTGTGGAAGATTAGGTTGGGGGGATGACCCAGGCTCCCGAACGCGCCCGCGCCACCGCCCGCCGGCACGACCGCGAGATCGTCGCGCTGGCCGTGCCCGCCTTCGGCGCACTCGTCGCGGAGCCCCTCTTCCTCATGGCCGACAGCGCCATCGTCGGCCACCTCGGCACCCCGCAGCTCGCCGGGCTCGGCATCGCCGCCGCCCTGCTCACCACGGCCGTCAGCGTCTTCGTCTTCCTCGCCTACGCCACCACCGCGGCGGTCTCCCGGCGCGTGGGCGCGGGCGACCTGCGGGCCGCGATACGCCAGGGCATGGACGGCATATGGCTCGCCGCGCTCCTCGGCGCGGCCCTCGTGGCGGCCGTCCTGCCCACCGCCCCCGCGGTCGTCGAGCTCTTCGGCGCCTCCCCGACCGCCGCCCCCTACGCCACGACGTATCTGCGCGTCAGTGCCCTCGGCATCCCCGCCATGCTGATCGTCCTCGCCGCCACCGGCGTCCTGCGCGGCCTGCAGGACACCCGCACGCCGCTGGCCGTGGCCATCGGGGGCTTCGCCCTCAACGGCGCCCTCAACGCCGGCCTCGTCTACGGCGCGGGCCTCGGCATCGCCGGCTCCGCCTGGGGCACGGTCATCGCCCAGTGGGCCATGACCGCCGCGTACCTCGTCGTGGTCCTCCGGGGCGCCCGGCGCCACGGAGCCTCCCTGCGGCCCGACGCGGCGGGCATCCGGGCCTGCGCCCAGGCCGGAGTGCCGCTCCTGGTCCGTACGCTCTCGCTGCGCGCCGTCCTCATGATCGCCACGGCCGTGGCGGCCCGGCTCGGCGACGCCCAGATCGCCGCCCACCAGATCGTCCTCACGCTGTGGACCCTGCTGGCCTTCGCGCTGGACGCCATAGCCATCGCCGGACAGGCCATCATCGGGCGCTGCCTGGGCGCGGGCGACGCGGAGGGCGCCCGGGCCGCCTGCCGGCGCATGGTCCAGTGGGGCGTCGTCTCGGGGGCGGTGCTGGGGGTGCTGGTGGTGGTCTCCCGGCCGCTGTTCATCCCCCTGTTCACCTCCGACGGCACCGTGCGGGACACGCTGCTGCCGGCCCTGCTGGTGGTGGCCCTCTCCCAGCCCGTCGCAGGCGTGGTCTTCGTCCTGGACGGGGTGCTGATGGGGGCCGGGGACGGCGCCTACCTCGCCCGGGCCATGCTGCTGGTCCTCGCCGTCTTCGCCCCCGCGGCCCTGCTCGTCCCCGTGCTCGGAGGCGGTCTGACGGCCCTGTGGTGGGCGATGACGCTGATGATGGCGGCCCGGCTGGCGACCCTGTGGATGCGGGCGCGGTCGGGGCGCTGGATCGTCACCGGGGCGACCCGCTGAAGAAACGTATCCCCGGACGAAGAACCCCCGGCGGCCGCCACACCTCGTGAAGAGTCGTGCGAACAGCAGGAGGGCCGCACCCCCACAGGGGTACGGCCCTCCTTCAGGCTCTACCGATCACCGGTGGGTGATCAGGCAGCGACGACCTCGATGCCGAGCTTGGCAACGACGTCGGCGTGCAGACGCACGGAGACCTGGTGGGCGCCCAGGGTCTTGATGGGCGAGCCCACCTCGACGCGGCGCTTGTCGACGTCCGGGCCACCGGCAGCCTTGATCGCCGCAGCGACGTCGGCCTGGGTGACGGAGCCGAACAGACGGCCGGCCTCGCCGGAGCGGGTGGCCAGGCGGACCTTGAGGCCCTCCAGCTGACCCTTGACCTCGTTGGCCTGCTCGATCGTGGCGATCTCGCGGATCTTGCGAGCGCGGCGGATCTGAGCGACGTCCTGCTCGCCACCCTTGGTCCAGCGGATCGCGAAACCGCGCGGGACCAGGTAGTTGCGGGCGTAGCCGTCCTTGACGTCGACGACGTCACCGGCGGTGCCGAGGCCGGAGACCTCGTGGGTGAGGATGATCTTCATTAGTTGGTCACCCTTCCCTTATCGCGCGGACGAGGTGTAGGGCAGCAGCGCCATCTCACGGCTGTTCTTCACGGCCGTGGCGACGTCACGCTGGTGCTGGGTGCAGTTGCCGGTCACGCGACGGGCACGGATCTTGCCGCGGTCGGAAATGAACTTCCGCAGCATGTTCGTGTCCTTGTAGTCCACGTAAGCGGTCTTGTCCTTGCAGAAAGCGCAGACCTTCTTCTTAGGCTTGCGCGGCGGGGGCTTCGCCATCGTTTCTCTCCTGTGTGATCAAGAAGTTTGTGTGCTGCTCGCCCTAGAAGGGCGGCTCGTCCGAGTAGCCGCCGGAGTTGCCGGGGCCGCCGCCCCAGCCGCCTCCGCCGCCGCCCTGCTGGCCGCCGGACGGCGCGCTGGTGGCCCAGGGGTCGTCGGCGGGAGCACCGCCGCCGCCCTGCTGCTGCTGACCGCCGGAGCCACCGCCCCAGCCGCCCTGCTGCTGGCCACCGCCGTAGCCACCCTGGCCACCGCGACCCGCGGTCTTGGTGACCTTCGCCGTGGCGTTCTTCAGGCTGGCGCCGACCTCTTCGACGTCGAGCTCGTAGACCGTGCGCTTGACGCCCTCGCGGTCCTCGTAGGACCGCTGCTTCAGACGGCCCTGCACGATGACGCGCATGCCGCGCTGGAGCGACTCGGCGACGTTCTCCGCCGCCTGACGCCACACCGAGCACGTGAGGAAGAGGCTCTCGCCGTCCTTCCACTCGTTGGTCTGGCGGTCGAAGGTGCGGGGAGTGGACGCGACGCGGAACTTCGCGACCGCCGCACCGGACGGGGTGAAGCGCAGCTCGGGGTCGTCGACGAGATTGCCGACGACCGTGATGACGGTCTCGCCTGCCATGGGTGAACCTCTCGGCGGGTGTGCTGCTGGCTGCTTGCTACTCGTTGAGCTACAGCCCGATTACCTCTGAACCGCTGGGGTTCAGTGGGTCTCGGGACGGAGGACCTTGGTCCGGAGGACCGACTCGTTCAGGTTCATCTGGCGGTCGAGCTCCTTGACGACCGCAGGCGTGGCCTGCAGGTCGATGACCGAGTAGATGCCCTCGGGCTTCTTCTTGATCTCGTACGCGAGACGACGACGGCCCCAGGTGTCGACCTTCTCGACCTTTCCGTTGCCCTCACGGACGACGGAGAGGAAGTTCTCGATCAGCGGGGAGACAGCGCGCTCCTCGAGATCGGGGTCGAGGATGACCATCACCTCGTAGTGACGCATGTGGAACCCACCTCCTTTGGACTCAGCGGCCACGGTCGTTCCGTGGCAGGAGGGTCGTGATGCGTGAACAACGGTATCGGCCGACACTGACAATCAGCGGAAAGTCCCTGGGTTGCCCCAGAGGACCGAAGCTGGTCTGGGCAGACACCGGTGCAGACCGTACAGAGTACCCGCACTCCGGCTTCCGGTTGAAATCCGGCCGTGCGGGCCCGCAATCTGTACCCACCGGATGTGACCGGCGCAACAATGCGGCGGTCGCCTTCAGGAGGAGGTAGCCCCATGACACAGGCAGTGCGCCAGTCCCGCGGCCCCCGTTCTTTGATCAATGCCGTGCTCAACAGCGACGGAAAGCCGCATCCGCTCGAGAACACCTTCGTCGCCGTGACGCTGGTGCTCGGAGTGCTCGCTTTCGTCTCCTCGGCCTTCAACAACCTTCACCTGCTGAGCTCGTGGAGCGGGCTGGCCGGCATCCTCACCGGTGCGTACGGCCAGTACATCTCGGCCACGACGGGCGAGCGCTTCCTGCTGATCATCGGACTGGGAGCGTCCGCCTTCGGCTTCTTCCTGGGCATGGCCCACGGGGGTCTCTTCGGAGGTGTCATCGGATAGCGCGGGGCCCGCCCGGCCGTACACCCGAACGGGCGCCCCAACGGTGTGCGTCCCTGTCGCAGTAGGCTTCGCCGCGAGAGCCGGAGCCCCGACCATGGGGACACACCTGCCGAGGAGCGCCCCGCATGAGCCTGACCCTGAGGACAATCAGCCGAGAGCAGCATCTGGCATATATCCAGAGCCTGCCCGCGGCCAGTCACATGCAGGTGCCGGCGTGGGCCGATGTCAAGGCGGAGTGGCGCTCGGAGAGCCTGGGCTGGTTCGACAAGACCGGGCAGATCGTCGGCGCGGGTCTGGTGCTCTACCGCCAGCTGCCCAAGATCAAGCGTTACCTGGCCTATCTGCCCGAGGGCCCGGTGATCAACTGGTTCTCGCCGAACCTCGCCGACTGGCTGCAGCCCATGCTCGCCCACCTCAAGCAGCAGGGCGCCTTCTCCGTGAAGATGGGCCCGCCGGTCGTCATCCGGCGCTGGGACGCCAACGCGATCAAGTCCGGCATCTCCGACCCGGACGTCAAGCGCCTGCGCGACGTCGAGGCCACCTTCATCGAGCCGCGCGCCTTCGAGGTCGCCGACCAGCTGCGCCGGATGGGCTGGCAGCAGGGCGAGGACGGCGGCGCCGGCTTCGGTGACGTCCAGCCGCGGTACGTCTTCCAGGTGCCCCTGGCGAACCGCTCGCTCGAGGACGTCCACAAGAATTTCAACCAGCTGTGGCGACGCAACATCAAGAAGGCCGAGAAGGCCGGCGTCGAGGTGGTCCAGGGCGGCTACGAGGACCTGCCCACCTGGCAGCACCTGTACGAGATCACCGCTGAGCGCGACAAGTTCCGCCCGCGGCCGCTGAGCTACTTCCAGCGCATGTGGACGGCCCTCAACACCGAGGACCCCAACCGCATGCGGCTGTACTTCGCGGTGCACGAGGGCGAGGCCGTCGCCGCCGCGACGATGCTGATCGTCGGCGGGCACGTCTGGTACTCCTACGGCGCCTCGGCCAACCACAAGCGCGAGGTCCGTCCCTCCAACGCCATGCAGTGGCGGATGCTGCGCGACGCCTACGCGCTGGGCGCGAGCGTCTACGACCTGCGCGGCATCGGCGACTCCCTGGACGAGAGCGACCACCTCTTCGGCCTCATCCAGTTCAAGGTCGGCACCGGCGGCCAGGCCGCGGAGTACCTGGGCGAGTGGGACTTCCCGCTCAACAAGCTGCTCCACAAGGCCCTCGACATGTACATGTCGCGCCGCTGACGTTCTGCCGGGGTCGTGCGATCCCGCGCGTTCAGCAAGCACAGCATCCAGCAGGCACAGGGAAAGGTTCCGGGACGGGCCATGGCGCTCACGCTCTACGTCGACACCGCGCGCTGGCGGGCGCACCAGCAAACCATCGTCCAGCAGTTCCCGGGCATCATCCCGGTGTGCAAGGGCAATGGATACGGCTTCGGCAACGAGCGGCTGGCCGATGAGGCGGCGCGCTTCGGCGCGGACGTCCTCGCCGTGGGCACCACCTACGAAGCAGCCCGGATCAAGGACTACTTCAGCGGTGACCTGCTGGTGCTCACCCCCTTCCGGCTGGGCGAGGAGCCCGTGCCGCTGCCGGACCGGGCCATACGGTCCGTCTCCTCGGTCGAGGGGGTGCGCGGCCTGGTGGGCGCGCGCGTCGTCGTCGAGGTCATGAGCACCATGAAGCGGCACGGCATCAGCGAGGAGGACCTGCCCAAGCTGCACGCGGCCATAGAGGACGTGCGCCTGGAGGGCTTCGCCATCCACCTGCCGCTGGACCGCACGGACGGCTCGGACGCCGTCCAGGAGGTCTCCGAGTGGATGGAGCGGCTGCGCAACTCACGCCTGCCGCTGCACACCATGTTCGTCAGCCACCTGAAGTCCGAGGAGCTCGCGCGGCTGCAGCAGCAGTACCCGCACACCCGCTTCCGCGCCCGCATCGGCACCCGGCTGTGGCTCGGCGACCACGGCGCCACCCATTACAAGGGTGCGGTCCTGGACGTGACGCCCGTGTCCAAGGGCGACCGCTTCGGCTACCGGCAGCAGAAGGTCAGCGCCGACGGCCACCTCGTCGTCGTGGCGGGCGGCACCTCGCACGGCGTGGGCCTGGAGGCGCCGAAGGCGCTGCACGGCATGATGCCGCGGGCCAAGGGCGTCGCCCGGGCGGGCCTCGCGACCATGAACCGCAACCAGTCGCCCTTCTACTGGGCCGACAAGCAGCTCTGGTTCGCGGAGCCCCCGCACATGCAGGTGTCGATCCTCTTCGTGCCGAACGACATGCCGACCCCCCAGGTCGGCGACGAGATGGTGGCCAAGCTGCGGCACACCACCACGACGTTCGACCGTCTCGTCGACCACTGACCCACCCCCTCCCCTCGGGTTGACGGGCCCGGGCGGCCGCCCCCCTACGCGGGCGGGCGGCTGCCGGCCCCCCAGTGCACGCTCGTGCCGGCGGACCGCTCCGCGTACGGCGGCGCGTGCGCGGAGCCCAGGGCGACGACGTCCGGGGCCCCGTCGAGGATGCCGCCGGAGGGGTCGTCGGAGCCGTCCCGGCGGACGACGTCCCGCTCGGGCATGAGGACGTCGCGCACGACGACCGCGCACAGGTACAGCGTGCCCAGCAGGTGCAGGGCGATGGCCAGTTGATAGCCCTCCGTGGGCAGGCCCTGGTGCTTGTCACCGCTGCCCGTGTAGGCGAGGTAGGACCAGATGCCGAGGAAGTACAGCACCTCGCAGGCCTGCCAGATCAGGAAGTCGCGCCACTTGGGGCGCGCCAGTACGGCGAGCGGAATGAGCCAGAGCACGTACTGCGGTGAATAGACCTTGTTGGTGAGGACGAAGAGCGCCACCACGAGGAAGGCCAGCTGGGCGAAGCGCGGGCGCCTGGGTGCGTAGAGGCCGAGGGCCACCAGGGCCAGGCAGCCCAGGATCATCAGCAGGCTCACGTACGTATTGGCGTCGTCCAGGGGGTTGCCCGTCCGCTGGGAGATCAGCAGCCAGATCGAGCCGAAGTCGATCGGGCGTTCCTGGCTGAAGGTGTAGAACTTCGCCCAGCCCTCGCGGATGTGGAAGCCGGTGGCGTCGTGCGTGAGCATCACCGGGAGGTTCACCACCAGCCAGGCGGCCACGGCGGACGCGGTGGTCACGGCGAAGGCCTTCATGCGCCCGGCCCGCAGGCACAGCACGAAGAGCGGGCCGAGGAGCAGCAGCGGATAGAGCTTCGCCGCGGCGGCCAGGCCGATCAGGGCGCCCGCGGACACCGTTCTGCCGCGGGACCACATCAGCATCGCCGCGGCGGTGAGGGCGACGGCGAACAGGTCCCAGTTGACGGTGGCCGTCAGGGCGAAGGCGGGCGCGAGGGCGATCAGCAGGGCGTCCCAGGGCCGGCGCCGGTGCGTACGGGCCGAGCAGAGGGCGATCACGGCGGTGCAGGCCATCAGCATGCCGGCGTTGACCAGCCAGTTGATCTGCTCGCGGTGCTGGATGGTGCCGCCGCCGGGGGTGAGCCAGGCGGCGATCTGCATGAACAGGCCGGTGAGGACCGGATACTCCAGATAGTCCATCCCGCCGGAGAGGGCCTGGGGGATGCGGTCGAAGTACGGGATCAGGCCCGCGTCGAAGCCGCGGCCGCTGTAGAGGTGCGGGATGTCGGAGTAGCAGGCGTGGGTGTACTGCGTGGTGGCGCCGAAGAACCACCCGTACTCGTAGCAGGGGAGCTTCTGGACCATGCCCAGGGCGAACATCCCGATCGCCACCAGCACGATCACACGGACCGGCGTCCACCAGCCCCCGCCGGGCACGGCCCGCTTGCCCGCGGGCCCGCCGATGAGCTCGCTTCCTGCGGCCGCCACCTCGTCCTCATCGGTGGGCCGCACCTGCCGGTCGTCGTCCCGCGCGCTCCTCATGGGGCCATCCTGCCGTACGTGCCTGTGCGTCGCCGGAGCCTGTGGATAACTCGGAGGGCCGTCTCACGCGAACGCGGGACGGCCCTCTGAGCAGGATGCCGGACTCGTGGGTCCGGGCTGGTCAGCCGTTCATGCCACCGAAGAGGCCGCCGCCTCCGGGGCGCCGGCTGGTGTCCGGCGTCGGCGACTCGCCCGACCCGCCGGTGGGACCACCCGTGCTGCCGCCACTGAGGCCGCCGTCCTTCCCGCCATCCTTCCCGCCGTCCTTCCCGCCGTGCTTGCAGCGGAAGTCGAACACCGAGCAGGAACGGCTCGCCGACGGGCTCGGCGACGTGGACTTCGACGGCGTGCCGGACGGAGAGGCGGACGGCGACGGGGGCGCGGAGGGAGGAGCGCTGGGGGAGGGGCTGGCCCCGTCACCGAAGATCTTCTCGCCGAGCGGCTGCGCCGGCTCGAACTGCTCGATCGGCTGGCCCTTGAGCGCGGCGTTCATGTAGTCGGCCCAGATCTCCGCCGGGAACGACGCACCGTGGATGGTCTCCTTGCCGCCCACGCCGCGCATCGACAGGAACTCCTGCTTCTTGGCGTTGGGGTCGACCCGGTACATGCCGATCGCCGTGGACAGCTGCGGGGTGTAGCCCGCGAACCAGGCGGAGCGGTTCTCGTCCGTCGTACCCGTCTTGCCCGCGGCCGGACGGCCGCCGCCGAGCTTGGCCGAGGTGCCCGTGCCCTCCTCCACGACGGTCTTGAGGACGTCGGTGACGTTGTTCGCCACGTTCGGCGAGAACGCCGTGTCCGACTTCATCTCGTGCGCGTAGACCGCCCTGCCGTCCCGCTCGACCTTCTCGACCGAGTACGGGTCGATCTGCTTGCCGCCGGCGGCGAAGGTGGCGTAGGAACCGGCCAGCCGGATCGCGCTGGGCGCCGATGTGCCGAGCGAGAAGGTGGGCGTGGGGGCGGAGAGCTGGTCCTTGTCCAGGCCGGCCCGCAGGGCGGCCTCCTTGACCAGGTCCGTGCCGACGTCCATGCCGAGCTGGATGAAGGGGGTGTTCACCGAGTACTGCATGGCGGTGCGCAGGGTGACGAGGCCCTTGTCCTCTTCACCGTCGTTCTTCTGGTGCCACTCGCTGCCGTCGTTGTCGTGCCAGATCTTGCCGTTGTACTCCCGCAGCGTCACCTTGTTGTTGCCGTTGTAGATGCTGTCGGGAGAGACGATCGTGCGCTGGCTGTCGCTCTGCTGCCGGCCCAGGGCCGGGTTGCGCTTGCCGTGCGACATGGCCGCGGCGAGCACGAAGGGCTTGAAGGTCGAGCCCACCTGCACACCGGTGTAGTCGGCGTTGTTGGTGTAGTGCTCCAGCGCGTTCTCGCCGCCGTAGATGGCGACGATCTTGCCGGTCTTGGGGTCGACGGAGGCCCCGCCGAACTGCACGAACTTGTCGCGCTCCCGCACGTCCGGCTTGATGTTCGCCTTGCGGACGTCCTCGACCGACTTCGCCAGGGCGTTGACCTTGTCCCGGTCGAAGGTCGTGTAGATCTGGTAGCCACCGCGGTCCAGCTGCGTCTTGCTGATGCCGGAGTGGGCGACGACGTAGTTGTCGGCGAGGTCGGTGAGGTAGCCGATCTGGCCGGCGCGGTTGGTCGCGGGCTTGGGCTTCTGGGGGGTCGGGAAGCCCTTGCCGACCCACATGTCGCGGTCGGTCGCCTTCATGTTGTTCGTCTCGACCTCGCGGTCCAGCGTCCACTTCCAGCGGTCGGTGGCCCGCTTGGTGTTCTTCTCCGCGGTGGCCGCCGGACCCTGGCCGCCGTACGGGTCGTACAGGTTGGGACCGTTGAGCGTGGCGGCGAGGAACGCGCTCTCGCTCGGCGTGAGGTCCTTGCAGTCCTTGTCGTAGTAGGCCCGTGCCGCGGCCTGGATCCCGTAGGCCCCGCGCCCGTAATAGGCGGTGTTGAGGTACCCCGCGAGGATCTCGTCCTTGTCCTTGGTGGCGCCCACCTTTATGGAGATCAGCAGCTCGGTGGCCTTGCGCTTGAGCGTCTGTTCCTGGCTCAGGTAGGTGTTCTTCACGAACTGCTGCGTGATGGTCGAACCGCTCTGGGTCTCCCCGCCCTGCGCCATCTTCACGACGGCGCGCGCGATGCCCATCGGGTCGACGCCCCAGTCCTTGTAGAAGCTGGCGTTCTCGGCCGAGATCACCGCCCGCTGCATCGACAGGGGGATCTTGGAGATCGGCACGATCTGGCGGTTGAGCGCACCACCGCCCGCGACCACCATCTGCTTGCCGTCGGCCCAGTAGTAGACGTTCTTCTGCACCTGGGCGGTCCGCTGGGCGGACGGCACCTGGACCACGGCCAGGGCGATGCCCACGGTGCCGAAGATCAGGCCGATGAAGGTGAAGGCCGTCCCCAGGACCAGCTTCCAGGACGGCAGCCAGCGCTTGGCGCCGTCCTTGCCCGCCCGGGGATAGTCGATCAAGCGCTTCTTGCCGGGGCGCCGGCCGCCGGAGCCTCCTCCTGGATCGCCGCCGCGTCTGCGCCCGCCGGCC
>NZ_JBAMDC010000519.1:0-3897 GCF_036961605.1 Streptomyces sp. KLMMK | reverse complement strand
CGGGTGCCGCCTGCCGCCGGCCGTGGTCCTGCCCGTTCATGCGGCTACGACGGGGGAATCCAGGTTCACGTTGTTGCGCGCGATCACGGGCCTGCCGGCGGCGTCCGAGGCGACCTCGAGCAACGTCGGGAACCCCATGACCTGGAAGGCGTCGGTCAGGACGGGCTCGCTGCCCTGCACCACGACGCGGGCGACCGGGCTCAGCTCGGCGACCTGTCCCTTGGCCCGCTCGGGCGTGCCGACCACCACGGCCAGCACCTGCTTCCGGCCGCCGGGCACGGTCCGCGCGTACTCCGCGAACTTCGGCAGCATCTCGTGGCACGGGCCGCAGCTGGGGGAGAAGAAGGCCACCAGGGTGTCGCCCGACAGCGACTCGCGGGTCAGCACCTCGCCGTCGACGGCGACGGCCTGGAACTCGCCCACCTCTTCGCCGACCTTGATGACGGGCGGTCTGCCGGGGGCGTTGCCGTCGGCCATCTTGGACAGCATCGCGGTGTGGTCCCGCAGCCGCTTGATCACCCCGAGGGTGAGGATCAGGTCCAGCGTACAGAGCAGTCCCACCAGGACCACCGCCGCGATCAGGACGGGCATGGAAGTCGTCTCCTCTGGGATCACTTGGAGTCGGCCCGGAGCCGGCTCGGAGCCGGTCGGGAGCCGGGTCGGGACCGGTTCGGAACCGGTCGGGAGCCGGCCGGGAACACCGACCCGTCGGCGGGGCCCGGGGCGCCGCCGACGGGCCGGAACAGATCGAGGATGTCGTCGAGCGCGGCGACCAGCCCGCCCAGGAGCAGACCGCCGAGCACTGCCACGGCGGTGCCGCCCGGGGCGGTCGTCCCGGGCGCGGCGACGGCCGCCGCGCCGGTGACCGCCGCGGCCGTGAGGGCGAGGTTGCGCGCGATGTGTCTCGGCCCCAGCGGGCTCGCCGAGGCGCCGAAACACCGGCAGGGCGTGCGCACTCCCCGCCGTACCGAGACCGCGATGGCGGCCGTGAAGACCGCCAGCAGCCCTGCCGCGGTCACCAGTCCCGCCACCGTGGCGGCCGTCACCGGCACGGCGAGGCTCACGCACACCGCGCACTCGGCGGCCACCACGGCCCGGGCCACCGACCGGGCCCGGCGTGAGGGCATGATCCGCATGCCCTCCACCGAGACCACGAACCGGTCGAACGCTCTTCGCCCCGTTGTCTTGCCGAGGGACGAGGCGAAGAAGACCACGCCGATCAGACAGTGGATTCCGATCGCCAGATAGCCCACCTGGTGTTCCTCCTCCGGCTGTCGTCGTGGCGTTCCCGGTCGGGGCGGTTCGTCATCGCCGGCCGGGTCTTTCAACCGGTCGGCAGGAGAATGCTGTTCTCAGCGCTGTTGCCGGCGCTGGTCTCCTTGCTGTTCGCGGTGCTGTGCCGACGATGGTCAGCACTGACAGACGATCGTCGGGCAGCCGTTGGAGTTGCAGCAGGCCCAGCAGGGTGCGTTGTAGCCGCACTTGCCGCTGCACTGCCAGCAGGCCGGGTAGTTGCGGCAGGCCAGGAGCTCGGCCGCCGCGGCATCGATCTCGGGCACGAACTTCCCGAGCAGGCGACTGCCCAGCTCGGTGAGCTTTGCGTACATCGACACACTCCTCACGTGATCAGAACTTGACCGGGATGTGACCGGGCTTGATCGGATCGGGTGTGAACCGGGTTGGGTCCCGGTGCTTACGCCGGTTGAGTCTCATCGCGCCGTGGCGGGGCGGATAGTGCAGTTTCCGCCGACTGGACGCACCGGCCGGGACGGCCGGGCCGATCCCCGGGTGGCCCGAAGCGGCTCTTGCGAAGTGCGGGAGTTGTGGTTCCGGTGTACGGGCCCGCGGAGCGGGGCCGGCAACCGGACCCGGTGCACCCCTGCCCGGACCGGCACATTCCTCCGCCCGGGCTGAAGCCACGCCTCCGTGCGGGCCGGGAGCACGCGCACTGGCCAGCGTCCGTGCGCGCCGTGCATCTTCGCCACCGGCCGGCGGCGGCCGGAGAAGTGGGAGAGACACATTCCGGCCGCCGGTTGCGTACCGGCGCACAAGGGGCCGACGATGTGGTTCCACTTCCTGGCGGGGCGTGGTAGGCCCGGCGCCCAGGCTTCGTTCAGGCCTTCATTGCGGTACTGGCGCCGCGTGCGGATGCGCCGTGGCGGACGGCATGTCGACGTCCGGCCCCTGTTCCTCGTAGTCAGTGCGGACGCACGTGCCGTTGTCATGCCCGGGCGCGGGGGTGTTCGTTCCCGGAATCGGGTTCTTCCGGGCGGGCGCTGCCCCGGGTGCGGCGGGCCGGAGGGCACCCGGCTCCGGCGTCCGCAGCGGCAGTGACGTCGCGTTCCACCCGGCGGTGCGGGCCGGCGGGCGGCCGGTCGTGACAAGGCCGGTTCTGTCCGGCCCGCCGCCCGGGCCGTGCCCGGGTGCGTCCGCGGTGTGGTGCTCCCGTGCCGGGTGAGCGGAACGCGAACGCATGTGTGAAGTGGACTGCGTGGGGTACGTGTTCGCTCATGGGGAGAGCCTTCCGGAGTGTCACTCGTGCTGCTGTCGCGCTCGCCGTCGCCTGCGCAGGGGCTCTGGTCGCCGCGCCCCCGGCATCCGCGGCATCCGTGGCGCAGACCGGCGCCGCAGTGTCGGGCGGCTGCAGCATGGACCTCGGCGCGCAGGGCAACGCCACCGGCACGTCCACCGGCCCGGTCTCCGTTCCCCGCGCCGACGGCCGCGTCGATCAGTTCCAGGTGTTCCACGACTCCACCGCCACCCAAGGCCTGCCGTTCGTGTGGCACCGCGGGCAGTCGGCGCCCGGGGGCTCCTACGGGGCCTGGGAGCGGGTCAGTGCGGGCACGGTCGGCCCCAAGGCGAGCTTCGTGACCGCTGTCGAGAACGCGGCGGGAGGGCTGGAGGTGTTCTGGCTCGACCACGGAGGCTTCTGCCACTCCGTGCAGGGGCCGACGGGCGGGCAGTGGTCCACCCCGGAGAACTTCGGTCTCCGGCCCTCCTCGTACCACGGCTTCCTGACGCTCTTCAAAAGGTCGGACGGCACGCTCATGGCCATGGCGTCCTCGGGCAAGCCGGACCGCTCCATGGAGTCGCGCACCCAGCCGGGCTCCGACGGCGTCTGGCGCCCGGCGGCGGCCATGGGCAAGGTGCCCGAGACGGACATCGGCCTGGGGCAGCCCGGCACGGTCACCGAACTCCCCGACCGGCGGCTGAAGGTGACGGCCCGTGAGTGGAACCGCGACCGCTACTGGCAGATCACCGAAGTGGCTCCCGATGAGGGGACACCCGGCGGGCGGTGGCCCTCGCAGTGGCAGCTCTGCGCCGCCTCTCGGTGCGATTGAGGGGTGTCTCCGGCACTGCGCGAGACACTGCGCGACCCCGCCGATGTGATCTTTCCGCAGAACGAAGTCGATCACTTGCCCGATGCAGGTTAGGTTAGCCTAAGCTAAGTCCCGCTTCGGGTGTCGTCCTGCACTCCTCGAGACCGCCTTGCCCTGTACGGCGGTAGTAGTGCTGCGCGGAATCCGATGCCGGCTCGGCCTTTCTTCGGCAGGCGGATTTGTATGCATCTGTACGGCTCCGTCCTGCCCTGGCAATGAACGACGCAAGGACGGAACATGGTGCGCACAGCTGTGGCGGGCGCGAGTGGATACGCAGGCGGTGAGTTGCTGCGGCTGCTGCTGGGGCATCCCGGCGTCGAGATCGGCGCGGTGACGGCCGCCTCCAACGCCGGCCGGCCCGTGGGGGAGGTGCAGCCCCATCTCGCCCCGCTGGCCGGAAGGGCCTTCGAGGAGACCTCCCCCCAAGTCCTCGCCGGGCACGACGTCGTCTTCCTCGCCCTGCCGCACGGTCAGTCCGCAGCGCTCGCCGGTGAATTGCCCCCGGACGTCCTTGTCG
>NZ_JBAMDC010000518.1:0-3899 GCF_036961605.1 Streptomyces sp. KLMMK | reverse complement strand
CGCTCGTCGGCCCGGCCGATCAGCCAGTCCCGGCTGGGCACCACCAGCCCGGCCGGGGTGAAGGCGATCTTCCGAAGCTCGGTGTGGCTGCCGGAGTCCTTGCGCCAGAGGCCGCTGACGATGTCAATGGCCTCCTCCGGGGACGCGGCGAATTCGAGCCCGGCGTACACCGGGGCACAGGCGTCCAGCCCCAGGTCCTGCGCGGACAGCCGCCGTCCGAGCCGCCGGGTGAACACCTCGGCGATCAGCGCCGGGGTGGTGCCCCGGGGCTGCTGGCCGCGCAGCCAGCGGGTGACGGACGTCTTGTCGTAACGCAGGTCGAGGCCGTGCTCAAGCCCTAACTGATCGACTCGCCGAGCCAGCCCTGCGTTGGAGAAGCCCGCCTCCGCGATCAACGCGGCGAGCTGACGATTGGGGATGCGCTGCGGGGGTCGTTCCGTCATCAGCCTGCCGGTCTCCCTGATCTCGTTCTGGAACGGCGCGAACTTAGCGGTCCTCAACGCCCTGATCGCTACCTTCGCCCCGCATTCATCCGATCGTGTGAGGACAGATCAAATACACCCGGAGGGCGGTCCGGACCCCACCTGCCCTCCGTCCGCGGTGCACCGCCCGCCTGCGGCGATGTCCGCGGACCGCCGTACAGTGGCAAGGGCGCGTCGAGAGCGTGGGAATTCACGTGAGATGCACCCATACGCGCCATACGCGCCACCTGCGCGCCCTCACCGGGGGCGTACGGGGGCACGGCACAGTCGGAGCAGAGTCGAAGAGGAGCTGAGGAGCCGCCGTGAGTGAGCTGCGCTTCGTCCACCTGGGCTTCGGGGCGGACGCCGTCGAGTATCAGGAGGCTTGGCAGGAGCAGCGCCGGGTCCACGCCGCCCGGTTCGCGGACGAGGTCCCGGACACCTGCCTGCTGCTGGAGCACCCGGCGGTCTACACCGCGGGACGGCGCACGGAGGCCAGCGAGCGCCCCCTGGACGGCACGCCCGTCGTCGACGTCGACCGCGGCGGGAAGATCACCTGGCACGGCCCGGGACAGCTCGTCGGCTATCCCATCCTCAAGCTGCCGCGCCCGGTGGACGTGATCGCCCACGTCCGCCGGCTGGAGGAGGCGCTCATCCGCGCCTGCGCCGAGCTGGGCCTGGAGACCACGCGCGTCGAGGGCCGCAGCGGCGTCTGGGTGCTGGGCGACCCTGTCGAGGAGCGCCCCGCGGTCGGCGGCCTGTCCCTGGACTTCGACCCCCGGCTGACCGACGAGGAGTTCGACCCCCGGCTCAACGGCCCGGAGTACGCCCCCTCGAACGCCGGCCAGCGCCGCGAGGACCGCAAGCTGGCCGCGATCGGCATCCGGATCGCCAAGGGCGTCACGATGCACGGCTTCGCGCTGAACTGTGATCCTGACAACACCTGGTTCGACCGGATCGTGCCCTGCGGCATCCGGGACGCCGGCGTGACCTCGCTCTCGAACGAGCTGGGCCGGCGGGTGTCCGTGGCCGAGGTCCTGCCCGTGGTGGAGAAGCACCTGCGGGAGATCCTGGAGACGGCGGAGCCGCTGCCGCGGGCCGTGGAGACCGCGGCGGGCTAGCCGGGCCACCGCCGGCCCGCGGGGCCGGTGGGGGGAATGTGGCCCGGGTTCCATGAGTTGCCTTGGGCATACGAGTAAGAGCGTAGGAAATATCGGGCGTACCCTGGTGTCCGCCGAAGAATCGAAGCCATAGGGAGCCGGACGTGTCGGCAGTCGCACCCGACGGACGCAAGATGCTGCGCTTGGAGGTCCGCAACGCCCAGACCCCCATCGAGCGCAAGCCCGAGTGGATCAAGACCCGGGCGAAGATGGGCCCCGAGTACACCTCGCTGCAGGGCCTGGTGAAGCGCGAGGGTCTGCACACCGTCTGCCAGGAGGCGGGCTGCCCCAACATCTACGAGTGCTGGGAGGACCGCGAGGCGACGTTCCTCATCGGCGGCGACCAGTGCACCCGGCGCTGCGACTTCTGCCAGATCGACACCGGCAAGCCCCAGGCCCTGGACCGTGACGAGCCGCGCCGCGTCGGCGAGTCGGTCGTCACGATGGACCTGAACTACGCCACGATCACCGGCGTCGCCCGCGACGACCTGGCGGACGGCGGCGCCTGGCTGTACGCCGAGACCGTGCGCCAGATCCACCTGCAGACCGCGGAGCGCGAGGGCGGCCGGACGAAGGTCGAGCTGCTCGCGCCGGACTTCAACGCCGTCCCCGAGCTGCTGGACGAGGTCTTCGCCTCGCGCCCCGAGGTCTTCGCGCACAACGTCGAGACCGTCCCCCGGATCTTCCGGCGCATCCGCCCCGGCTTCCGCTACGAGCGCTCGCTGGAGGTCATCACCAAGGCCCGCGAGGCCGGCCTGGTGACCAAGTCCAACCTGATCCTGGGCATGGGCGAGGAGCGGGCCGAGGTCACCGAGGCCCTGCGCGACCTGCACGAGGCGGGTTGCGAACTCATCACGATCACCCAGTACCTGCGGCCGTCGCCGCGGCACCACCCGGTGGAGCGCTGGGTGAAGCCGCAGGAGTTCGTCGAGCTGAAGCAGGAGGCCGAGGAGATCGGCTACGCCGGCGTCATGTCCGGCCCCCTGGTCCGTTCGTCGTACCGGGCCGGCCGCCTTTACCAGCAGGCGATGGAGCGGCGCGCGGCGGCGCCCTCCGCCCAGGCGGTCTGACCGGCTCCGACCTGCACAGACGCCTCCCGGCACGGCATTGGACGCGGCCCGCATCACCCCCCGCAGAGCGGTGGGGACGATGCGGGCCGCGTCAACGTTTCATAGGTGTTTGACCAAGAGGTCATGCGTTGGTAACACCGTTCGGTGACGATAGGGGTACGCACAGCAGTTCCCATGCACGGCGTTTCCCAGCACACTTCTCCGTCGGTACGCACCGCCAGCCCCCCGCTGCCCAATGATTCACTTCCGCTCCCGAGGGGACAACGACATGCAGGCCGCGCCCGCCCAGGCAGCGATGGCGACAGCCACCCGCGCCGCTTCCGCCCTCCCCGCGACGCTCTCCGTCCGGCCCCCGTCCGTCACCGGGGCCCTGCGGGCCTTGGAGGGGCTGCTGATGCGCGGCGGCCAGCGCACCGCCCGGCGCAACGCCTGGACCGCGGTGCTGGAGGACCGCCGCCGCGCCAAGGACAGGCGCGAGGCGCAGCACGTGCTGGAGGCCGTGGCGGCCCCCGGTCCGCAGGCGACGTAAACTTCGCCTTATGGCGAGCAAGGCAACACCTGAGAAGCAGGGGCGACTGCAGCAGATCGCCCTGTCGTACAAGCTGACGCGAGAGGCCGACCCGAAGGTCGGTCTCGTCGTCGCCGCCGTGGGCATCGTGACCCTCGGTGTCCTGCTCGCCGTGGGCTTCGCGATCGGCCACCCGGTCTACCTGGGCATTCTGGGCGTCCTGCTGGCTTTCCTCGCGATGGCGATCGTCTTCGGCCAGCGCGCCCAGCGCGCCTACAACAGCAAGATCGAGGGCCAGCGGGGCGCCGCCGCGTCCATCCTGGAGGGGCAGATGGGCCGGCAGTGGACGACCACGCCCGCCGTCGCCTTCAACCGTGACGAGGACATGGTCCACCGGGCCGTCGGCAAGGCCGGCATCGTCCTCATCGGCGAGGGCAACCCCGGCCGGGTCAAGGGCCTGCTGGCGGCCGAGAAGCGTAAGATGGCGCGCATCGTGACGGACGTCCCCGTGCACGACTTCATCATCGGCAACGGCGAGGGCCAGCTGCCGCTGAAGAAGCTCCGCACGACGCTGGCCAAGCTGCCGCGCGTGGTCCCCGGCGACAAGGTCACGGCGACCACCGACCGCCTGCGGGCCATGGGCGACCCCATGAAGAACATGCCGATCCCGAAGGGTCCGATGCCCAAGGGCATGCGGTCG
>NZ_JBAMDC010000517.1:0-3865 GCF_036961605.1 Streptomyces sp. KLMMK | reverse complement strand
GGAAGAGACAGCCGCGGGCGTCGGCCGGCCGGCGCAGGCGCCGCAGCGCCATGCCGAACGCCAGCTTCGTACGGGCCTGGGAGAACTCGGAGCCCACCCGCTCCACCAGCGACAGCGCCCGGTCGAAGCACGGGTCCGCGGTGGCCGGGTCCGCGGTGGCCGACAGCACGGCCCGGCAGTGCAGGGCCGCGGCCCGGGCCCGCTGGTCGCCGTTGACCGCCGCCCAGTCCTCCAGGGTCCGCAGGATCAGCCGGGCCTGGCGGCAGGCGCGCTTGCGGGCCGGGGCCGGGAGTTCGGCGACGGCCAGGGCGACGGCCTCCACGAAGGAGGGGATGACCTGCAGACGCCAGGCGAAGTGGTGCACCCCCGACTCGCCCAGGACGAGGGGGCGCAGCCGCTCGACGGCCTCCCGCGGCTGCTGGTGCGCGAGGTCCAGCCGGCCCAGGCTCCACGTCGCGAGCAGCGCGGGGACCATCAGGCCGTGGGCCTGTGCCGTGCCGAGCGCCCAGCGGGCGTGGTCGCGGCAGGCGGCGGCGTCCCCGCGGATCGCCGCGGTCATGGCGAGCGTGCTGCGCAGCTGCGCAGCGGCGTTGGGCCGGCCGGCGGCGAGGGCGGCCTCCAGACCCCGCCCGGCGTGGGCCGCGGCGCGGGCGTAGTTGTCGGCGACGAGTTCCACCAGGGCGAGGAGGCCGAGGAGTTCGGGCGTCGCCCGCTGCGGCGCCGCGGCCCGGGCCAGGGCACGGGTGGCCAGGTCCCGGGCGTGCGACACCTCGCCCAGCATGAGGGCGGCACGGCAGGCGTGGACGAGCAGGTGCGTGCGGCCGTCCGCCGCGGGCACGCCGCCGGAGGCCGCGCGGAGCAGCGGGACGGACAGCGCGTGCTCGCCGCGCAGGGCCGCTGCGATGCCCCGGTAGTAGTCGCGCACGGCAGGGGGCGCCGTGGCGTGGCCGCCGAGGCGCTCGGCGGCCCCCGCGTATCCGGTCCGGTCGCCCGCGGTCCAGCTCGCCTCCGCGGCGTGGAGGAGGGCGGCGAGCTCCTCGTCCGTGCGGTTCGCGTGCCGGAACAGCGCGGCGGCCAGGCGCAGGGCTTCGCGCGCGTTGATGACTTCGCCGGTGCGCAAGGAGTGCAGGCCGCGGGCGAGTTCCTGCTGCCCGCGGGCGGCGGAGGCGGCCTTCTGGCGGACGGAGAGCGTGCGCAGGACCGTGGCGCGCGGGGAGCGCCCGGCCAGCTGGGCGTGGTCCGCGGCCGCCACGAGGAGCCGGTCGCGCGCGCCGTCCTCCTCCGTGCGCCCAGCGGCCCGCAGGAGGGCGGACGAGCACCGCACGTGCAGGCGTCGCGTGGAGCCCGCTCTGTCGCCGGGCGGCCGCGGGCGGGAGCTAGGACGACGTACGGCCTGGGAGTCGCGCACGGTTGCTCCTCGGCGTTCGGAGGGCGGCGGGGAAGGGGTGCGTTGCCAGCAAGTTACCCACAAGTAAAACCGCTGGGTAGGTGATTTCGCCGATGCGTGGCCCCCGGAGGCGGACGCATGCTCTCCGCAGTCGCCCGGCAGTCCACTCCCTGGAGGACCGTATGCGAAAGATCAGCCGCGCCCTGGCCCTGACGGCGGCCGTGGCCGCCGTCCTGACGACCGGGACCGCCGCCACCGGCACCGCCGAGGCCGCCTCCGCGCGCACTCCCGTCGTCTTCGTCCACGGCTACCTCGGCGACTCCGTGATCTGGGACCCGGCCCGCACCGCCTTCCGCGGCGCGGGCTACAAGGACAGCGAACTCTTCTCGTACGCCTACGACTTCCTCGCCTCGAACGAAGCGAGCGCCCGCGGGCTGGCCGGCTTCGTCGCGAAGGTGAAGAAGGACACCGGGGCGCAGAAGGTCGACATCGTGAACCACTCCATGGGCGGCCTCGTCTCCCTCTGGTACGCCAAGGAGCTGGGCGGCGCCGCGGACATCGCGCACATGGCGTCGCTGGCGGGGAGCAACCACGGCACGTACACCGCGGGGCTCTGCACCGTGGTCTCCCCCTCCTGCGTGGAGATGACGCCCGGCTCGGCGTTCCTCCGCAGACTCGCCTCCGGCGACGAGACGCCCGGAGCCGTCGGCTACCGCACCTGGTACTCGCCGTGCGACGGGGTGATCAACCCGTTCACGAGCACCGTGCTGGACGGCGCGGTCAACACCCTGCTCCCGTGCGTGACGCACCTGGGGTTCCTGACCGACGAGGGGCTGCTGTCCCAGGTGGCCTCCTACCTCAAGGCGTGATCCCGCCGGGCTCGTAGTTGGTCAGGACGCAGCCGTCCACCACCGCCTTCTCGGAGCGGTAGCCCTGCGGGGTGGTGAAGCCGGGCCGGCACTCGAGGCGGAAGAACTGCTGCTGGTACAGCCCGAACCGGGAGGAGGCATCGTTGGTCTCGATGGCGACGTTCCCCCCGAGGAGCAGCATGCTCTTCGTCGCCTTCGGCCGGCCGCCGTTCTCCTGGATCTCCTTGAGCTGAACGGCCTTGGCGCGCGACTGCAGGGCGGCCATGTCGTCGACCTTGTCGAGCCAGACCAGCCCGTGGGCGCGCTGTGCGCCCCCGGGCTGCCCGCACAGCCCGCGCTCGCCGACGCCCCAGGCGGCCGCGTCGCCGTCGATGAAGGGCTCGTAGTCGATGGACCGGATGGCGACGGTCTCCGGATCCGTCGAGAAGCGCTTGCAGTCGACGCTGGACGCGATCAGTTTCCTCAGCTCGGAGAGGCTGCCGGCGCTCGGCAGGCCGGGGTTCGCCGGCGGCTTCTGCTGCCCGCCCTGCGAGGCCCCGGGCTCCGGGCTCCCGTCACCCGGGCCGTCCGCCGTGTGCACGAAGTCGCTCAGCACGCAGGAGCCGGCGAGGGCCTTCTCCTTCTTGCGGCCCTCCGGCACGCCGAACGTCGGGTTGCACGTCAGGACGCGCATGCCGGACTTCGCGAGCGCCCGGGCCGTCATGGCCGAGGTCGGCTCGGCCACGAAGTCCTTGCCGACGAGGACGCGGCTGTACAGGCCGTACGCCGGCTCGCCGGCTGCGATCTTGTCCATGACCTGCTGGTAGTAGGCCTCCTGGAACTTCTTCATGTCCGGCGTCAGGAAGATGCCGATCGCGCCGTTCTCGCGCAGGTCGCTGCAGACCCCGAGCCCGGCCACGGACCCGCCCACGTCCTTGACGCTGCTCGACCGCAGGCGCACGTCACCCGGGCCGCCCGTCGCCAGGTTCTCGCAGGAGGCGTACTGGCGGAGGAACTTCTGCGCGTCGGCCGTCGAGCCGGCCGACGGCGGTCCCGCCTGAGGGGCGGGCGCGCCCGGTTTCGCCGGGACCGTGGCGCCGCCCCGGCCGGGTTCCGGCTTGTCGTCGCACGCGGTGACCGCGGAGAGGGCGATGAGGGCCGCTGCGGCCGCGGCGAGGGTCTGCTTGATGCGCATGCGGGGCTTTCGTCGGTGGGAAGGAGCGGGGAACTCCCGAGGGTGTGGCATGCGCATGCTAGTCAGCTGATCCGGTCCCGTCGCGTACGGGCCCGGAAACGCCCTGCGGGGGTGCAGGAGGGCGCGCCCTCCTCCACCCCCGCAAGGGAGCGCCGTCCGCCGCGAGGCCGGCCCCGGGCCGGCCGGGCTCACTTCGCGGTGGCGATCCGCCCGTTGACGAAGACCGGCGCGCCGTCGTCGGCGTGCTCCAGCGGTGGTAGTCCGCACCGGAGAGGAAGGACTGGAAGACGTCGCCCCCCGACGAAGCGCGGCAGGTATCCGGCCGCGCGGCCGGACGAGTTCTGGTACCGCGCTTCGAGCGTTGCCGTTGTGCCGGGCTTGACCATGGTCGTCCCTTCGTCGATCGGACCGTTGCGCGAATCAGCCGCGGGCCGC
>NZ_JBAMDC010000516.1:0-3925 GCF_036961605.1 Streptomyces sp. KLMMK | reverse complement strand
GCTCCGCCCGCTGCCGTGTCTGCGGCCGCACCCTGACGGATGCGGGCGAGATCAAGCTCATGCGCTGCGAGGACTGCCCCTGCGAGCTCGACGAGGCGCTCTACGAGCGGCTGCGCGACTGGCGCGCCGGGGAGGCCGGCCGGCTCGGCCAGCCCGCCTTCTGCATCTTCACCGACAAGACGCTGCTCGCCATCGCGGAGGCCGTTCCGGGAACCGAAGCGGAGCTCTCGCGCATCTCAGGGGTGGGAGGACGCAAGCTCGACTCGTTCGGTGCCGACGTCCTCGCACTGTGTGCAGGCACCTACCTGACGTCGGAAGATGCGTCCCAGGACGCATCCGAGGAATCTCGCGAAAAATAGTTTGCGCACGCGGACGGCATACCCATAGCCTTCCGAGCACGGAGACAACGGCTCTTCCGGGAGCCGGCGGATCCGTGCTGTACTGAACCGGCTGTACCGAACTTAAAAGCCCGGACCTGTTCCGACAGGTCCCCGAAGACGCCGAGAGGAGGCGAGACCAATGATCAGCTTCAAGACCAGCAACAAAATGACCGATCGCCCGGTCATCGCCGCCCGTCCGCTCGGCTTCTCCTTCGCATCGCTCCGGGGCACCGGTCTGTCCGGCGCCGGCTTCGCTCCGATCAACGGCTCCGCCCTGATCGGCGAAACCTCCCTGATCAATGAGCGACCGACCAAGGCGTCCGCGGTAAAGGCAGCAGCATCGGCACAGGCCCAGGCCTATGCCCTTGCGGCGACGACCAACGGCGCCGGATCCGTCAGCACGCAGCACCAGCACCACACGATGTGGGCCTTCCGTGGGCTCGAACCCTGGAGAGATCCAGCCTGATCGGCATGATCAGGTCGGCACCTTCCAGGGCCGCGGAACCCACACCGGGATCCGCGGCCCTTTTGTTTGCCCCCTCGCCGAGGGGAACCAGCCCGGCCACAAGCCGGAAGACAGACGAGGAAAAAGACACCGTGCAACTCAAGACGCACACCCCGTCAGTAGCGACCGACCTGATCCCCCCGCCCGTCCCCACGGAGGACACCTTGACCCCCCTCACCGCCCTGACCGACCTCGACGACGCGATCGAGAACCTGGGCACCCCCGTCCCGTGCCGCAGCTACGACCCGGAGGTCTTCTTCGCCGAGTCGCCCGCGGACGTGGAGTACGCCAAGTCGCTCTGCCGGACCTGCCCGCTGCGTGAGGCCTGCCTCGCCGGTGCGATGGACCGCCGCGAGCCGTGGGGCGTCTGGGGAGGCGAGCTCTTCGTCCAGGGCGTCGTGGTGGCCCGCAAGCGGCCCCGTGGCCGTCCGCGCAAGAACCCGGTCGCCGCATGAACATCTTCGGCACCATCGACCGCCCCACCACGCACGACCCCAAGAAGCAGGATCCGACGATGCACCGCCCCTCCGCCGAGCCCTTCGGCCCCGAAGTCCCCACCCGTGACGCCTTCAGCGCGATCGCCTCGCGCCAGAACAGGAACCTCGAAATGCAACTCATCCCAGAAGCCCTGGCCCGTGCTCATATGCACGAGCGACTGAGGGAGGCCGAGTCCGAACGCAGGGCCACTCGGCTGGCCGCCGCCCGGCGCATGCAGCGCCGCGCCGAGCGCGCCTCGATGCGCGCCCGCCGGGCCCTGGCCATGGCGGTCATGCACTGACCCGCCCACCCTCGTCATCACCCCTGCGGGGCCGGATCCGAACGGACCGGCCCCGCGGGGCGTTCGGGTGCGTTGTGCCCTCCCGGCCCCTTCGCGGGGATATCGTCTGGGAGTGGACCAGAAGACGCATGAATCAGGGCAGTTGGACCCTGAGGCCACCGAGCCCGCCGAGACCATCACCTGCGCTCGCTGTGGCACCCCCGCCGACGGTGCGCCGCCGACCTGGACCTGCTCCTTCGAGAACGGCAGCCGCCGCTACTTCTGCGACGACTGCTCCCGGGCCAACATCAGATCCATCGAGGGCCGCCTCGACTCCTCCTGGTGGTGAAGCCGGGGCCCGGCCCCGTCACGCAGGCGTCTCCCGGCTCTCCTCTTCGGCCGCGCCGCCGCCCGCCGCCGCGAAGCCGGGCACCCACGCCTCCATCTCCTCGCGCAGCCGCACGGTCGCGCCCAGCTGGCACAGCACCCCGATGGTGCTCATCGTCACGCGGTGTATCAGCAGATACGCGGGCGGCAGGTTGAGCTGGCGGGCCAGCTGGTACGCGGGGGAGCGGGGGTCGGCGATCCGCGTCGCCTGGGCACGCATCCAGCCCCGGGTGAAGGTGAACTCCGCCGCCTGTGCCGGTTCGATGATCGGCAGCAGGTAGTCGAGCACGGCGCCCGGATCCAGCTCGATCTCCGGCTTGACGAACCCCTCCTCCCGCAGCAGCTCGTGGACCGCCTCGGCCCGGCCGTCCAGCGTCAGCCGCAGCGCGGTCCCGATCTCCGGCGGGAGGCCCTGCGGCAGCCGGTCGACCGTGCCGAAGTCCAGCACGCCCAGCCGCCACTTCTCCGGCGGGCCGTCGGGATCGTCCCCGGTGAGCAGCCGGAAATTGCCCGGATGCGGGTCGGCGTGCAGCAGCCCCGTGCGCGCCGCGCCCGAGAAGAGGAAGCGCGCCAGCAGCTGCCCGGCCCGGTCCCGCTGCTCCTGGGTGCCCTCCGCTATCACCTCGGACAGCGGCAGCCCTTCCATCCATTCGGTCACCAGCACTTGGTCGCCCTGGTGCACGACGGCCGGCACCACCACATCCGGATCGCCCGCGAACTCCTGTGCGTGCGCGCTCTGGGCCCGCGCCTCCAGGCCGTAGTCCAGCTCCTCGGAGACCCGGTCGCGCAGCTCGGAGATCAGCGGCTTGATGTCCATGCCCGGCACCAGCGGCCCCAGCAGTCTCGCGAACCGCCCCAGCTGGGTGAGGTCCGACAGCAGGGCCTCGCCTGCCCCCGGGTACTGCACCTTGACCGCGACCTTCCGGCCGTCGTGCCACACCGCCCGGTGCACCTGCCCGATCGAGGCGGCCGCCGCCGGGCGGTCGTCGAACTCCTCGAACAGATCCCGCCAGTCCTCGCCGAGCCGCTCCGCCAGGGCCGCGTGCACCGTCTTCACCGGCATGGGAGGGGCGGCTTCCTGAAGCTTGGTCAGGGCGGCCCGGTAGGGCCCGGCGATCTGCTCGGGAAGGGCCGACTCGAAGACCGACAGCGCCTGCCCCAGCTTCATCGCACCCCCCTTGAGCTGCCCGAGCGTCGCGAAGAGCTGCTCTGCGGTGCGCTGCTGCAACTCCGTCGCGATCAGCTCCGCCGGTCGCCCCCCGATGCGCTTGCCGAGCCCCAGGGCCGTGCGCCCCGCGAACCCCAGTGGCAGCGCGGCCAACTTGGCGGTGCGCGTTACCGCCTTGCGGGGTAGATCAGACATTCGCCCCTCCAACTAGCTGAACAGCCACGCCGCGGACGGCGGTTACCTGCTCATTGTCCCGTGCGGTGACCCCATGGCCGCGGTATACCCGGGATCCGGGGAACGCGCCGCGCCGCAGGGGCACCGCGGATGCGGCTCGACGGGCCGCGGGGACCAGGCCGGACCCGGCAGAGCCAGCTCCAGCCGCACCCCCGCGCTCGCCGGGGACCCACCGTCGAGGAAGGCCAGTGCCCGCGCCACGGTCAGCCCCGCCACAACCGTGGCCAGTGCCATGTCGCACGACGGTACCCCCGAGCCGCGGCCGGACCTCCACTGGGCGAGCATCCGGGGCCAGGCCGGGTCACGGCCGGCCCGCCCCAGCTCGATGCAGCCCGCGCACGCCGTTCCGCCGGGGAGCACCAACGGCCCCACCAGTCCGGTGGCTTCCAGCACCCCCGCGAACAGGTGCGGCGTACCCGATGCGAGGAGCTCCTGCGAGGAGCCGGGGTCGGGCGCGTAGGCCGCGAGGCCGTCCCGCGGGGCGAAGACCACCA
>NZ_JBAMDC010000515.1:0-3934 GCF_036961605.1 Streptomyces sp. KLMMK | reverse complement strand
GATCGCGCGCGACCCCTTCGGGAAGCTGCTGGCCGTCGGGCTCGCGGCGGCCCTGGCCCTGCAGGTCTTCGTCGTGGCGGGCGGGGTGATGGGCCTGATCCCGCTGACCGGCAAGGCGCTGCCGTTCCTCGCCAAGAGCGGCTCCTCGCTCGTCGCCAACTGGCTGATGGTGGCTCTGCTGATCCGCATCAGCGACAGCGCGGGCCGGGCCCGGGCGGGCGCGGGGGCGGGGCGGCCGGACCGGACCCGGGCGGCGCGAGGGTGACGCCTTGTTGACCGAGGCACCCATCTCTGCCGACGCTTGCTGTAAGCAGGGACACTCAGGAAAGAGGCGCGCGGATGTCCATCACCCACGACGAGCCCACTGCCTACCCCTTCAACGACCCCACCGGACTGGCCCTGTCCGGGAAGTACGCACAGGCGCGCCGCGGCGAGGGGCTGCTGCGCGTCCGCCTGGAGTACGGCGAGCCCGCCTGGCTCGTCACCCGCTACGCCGACGCCCGGCTCGTCCTCGGCGACCGGCGGTTCAGCCGGGCCGAGAGCGTCCACCACGACGAGCCGCGCCGGGGGAACGGGCCGCGCGACACCGGCCTGCTGAGCATGGACCCGCCCGACCACACCCGGCTGCGGACCCTGGTGACGAAGGCGTTCACCACCCCGCGGGTCGAGAAGCTGCGCCCGGACGTGCGCGCGCTCGCCGAGCGCCTGGTGGACGCGATGGTCGCGGCGGGCCCGCCCGCCGATCTGGTGGAGGACTACGCGCTGCCGATTCCCGTCGCCGTGATCTGCCGGCTGCTCGGGGTGCCGGAGGAGGACCGCCCGCGCTTCCGCAAGTGGAGCGACGCAGCGCTGTCGACCAGTTCGCTGACCGCCGAGGAGAAGACGGTGAACCGGGACGAGCTGAGGGCCTACATGGCCGGGCTCGTCGAGGAGCACCGCGCCCGGCCCGCCGACGACCTGATGACCGCCCTGATCGAGGCGCGCGACGTGGGCGACCGGCTCTCCGAGAGCGAGCTGATCGAGCTGTGCGTGGGCATCCTCGTCGCCGGCCACGAGACCACCGCGACGCAGGTCCCCAACTTCGTGCTCACCCTCTTCGACCACCCCGGAGCGCTGGAGCGGCTGCACGCCGACCCGGCCCTCCTGCCGGGCGCCGTCGAGGAGCTGATGCGCTTCGTCCCGCTGGGCGCGGGGGCGTCGTTCGCCCGCTACGCGCTGGAGGACATCGAGGTGGGCGGCACGCTCGTGCGCAAGGGCGACGCGGTCCTGGTGGCCGTCGGCGCGGCCAACCGGGACGCCCGGCGGTTCGCCGACCCCGAGATCCTCGACATCGGCCGGCAGGCCAACCAGCACCTGGGCTTCGGCCACGGCGTGCACCACTGCCTCGGTGCCCCGCTGGCCCGGCTGGAGCTCCAGGAGGCACTGCGGGCGCTGATCCTGCGGCTGCCCGGGCTCCGGCCGGCCGGCGACATCGTCTGGAAGACGGGGATGCTGGTCCGCGGGCCGCGCTCGATGCCGGTGGGGTGGTGAGCCCGGTGACGGACCCGGCGGAGGCCGCGGCGGACGGCACGGCGGCGTGGCGGGTGACCGTGGACCGGGGCGCGTGCCTCGGCTCGGGGATCTGCGCGGCCCTGGCGCCGGGGCTGTTCGCGCTGGACGGCGAACGCTCCCGGCCCTTGAGAGGGACGACGGAGCCCGACGAGGCGGTGCTGGACGCGGCGGACTCCTGTCCCGCGGCGGCCATCACCGTCGCCGAGGGAACGGAGGTCGTCGGGCCACGGCCATGACGTGACGCCAGGTAGTGGTGAGCGGCGGAGATACCCCTGGTCCGGGATGGGTACTACCCCGGGTGCCCGGGCCCGACCGCGCGCCCGCCGGCCGAAAGGACATACGCATGCAGCATGTCCGGCTCCCCCGTCGCCGGGGCGGTGCTCTCCTCGCCCTGCTCCTGGCCCTGATGTCCGTCACCTCCGTCGCCGCCGCCGCACCACCGGGCCAGGAACCCGGCACGCCGGACCGGCCCGTCGTCGGCACGGACCACGGCCCGGTGCGCGGCAGAGCGCACGGCACATACGCCACGTACGAGGGCATCCCCTTCGCGGCGCCGCCGACCGGCCCGCTGCGCTGGCGCGCTCCGCAGCCGGCCGAGCCCTGGAAGGGTGTACGGGACGCGGGGCAGCCGGGCTCCCAGTGCCTGCAGACGCCGATCTTCGGCACCGGTCCCGCCACCGGGTCGGAGGACTGCCTGTACCTCAACGTCACCACGCCGACGGGCCGCGCGACCGGCCACGGCAGGCCCGTCATGGTGTGGGTGCACGGCGGCGGGTTCGTCGGCGGCACCGGCAGCGAGTACGACGCCGCCCGCCTGGCCACGCGCGGCGACGCCGTCGTCGTCACGCTCAACTACCGGCTGGGCGCCTTCGGCTTCTTCGGCCACCCCGGGCTCGGGGACGCGCCCGCCTTCGGCCTCGCCGACCAGCAGGCGGCCCTGCGCTGGGTACGGGCCAACGCCGCCCGCTTCGGCGGCGACCCGCACAACGTGACCCTGTTCGGCGAGTCGGCCGGGGCCATCAGCACCTGCGCCCAGCTCACCTCGCCCACCGCGGCCGGCCTCTTCCACAAGGCGGTCCTGCAGAGCGGGTCGTGCATGACCTCCTTCCCCCGCGGCGCCGTCGCTCCGGGCACGCCCGGGGCCGGGTTCTCCGTATCGCAGCGGGCCCTCCAGGACGCGGGTGCCGCCGCGGCCGGGCAGCTCGGCTGCCCGCAGGGGGCCGGGGCTCTGGACTGCCTGCGCGGGCTGAGCGCGGACAAGCTGGCGACGCCGGAGCTGGCGCAGGCGTTCAGCAGGCCGGTGTACGGCAACGCCCTGCTGCCCGCGGAGCCGGAGAAGGCCCTCACCGCAGGCCGCTTCCACCGGGTGCCGGTGATCCAGGGCACGAACCTCGACGAGATGCGGCTGTTCGTCGGCCTGACCCTGCAGCAGTTCCCCCTGCGGGACGAGCGGGACTACCGGGCCCGCCTGGCGGACTCCTTCGGCTCCGCCGCGGGCGCCGTCGAGGCGGAGTACCCGCTGTCGCACTACGCCTCGCCGGCGCTGGCCTGGTCCGCGGTGCTCACCGACACCACGTTCGTCTGCTCGGCGGTGCGGGCCGACCGCGCGCTGGCCGGGCGGGTGCCGACGTACGCCTACGAGTTCGCCGACCGTGACGCACCCGTCCTGGACGGCCTGCCGGTGGTGCCCGGCTTCTCCTACGGAGCCTCGCACGCCTTCGAACTGCCCTACCTGTTCACCGCCTTCCCGACCCAGCCGCCGCTCAACAGCGCGCAGCGCGTCCTGTCGGACCGGATGGTCGGCTACTGGACGCGCTTCGCCCGCACCGGCGACCCGAACTCCTCCGGTGCCCCGCACTGGCCCGCTCTCCACGAGCGGGGGCTGACGCAGTCCCTCGCGCCGGGCGCGGACGGCATCCGGCAGATCCGCCTGGGCGAGGAGCACCACTGCGGGTTCTGGGACCGGCTGCGGGGCTGAGCCGGACTGCGTGACGGGCATGCCCGTTGCACGATGAAGGCATGCTCCTGGCCGATGTCGCCCGCGTGTCCGCCGAAGTGGCCGCGACCTCCGCGCGGTCGGAGAAGACCGCCCTGCTGGCCGGTCTCTTCCGCGGCGCGGACCCGCGGGAGGCGCCCGTCGCCCTGACCTACCTGTCGGGGCGGCTGCCGCAGGGCAGGATCGGCATCGGCTGGAGCGTGCTGCGCTCCTCCCCGGCCCCGGCGGGCACGCCCGCCCTGACCGTCGCGGAGGTCGACCGGGCGGTCGACGGGATCGCCGCCGTGGCCGGCAAGGGCGCGCATGCCGAACGCAAGCGCCGCGTGGACGCGCTGATGGGCGCGGCCACGGAACAGGAGCAGCACTTCCTGCGGGGGCTGCTCGGCG
>NZ_JBAMDC010000514.1:0-3949 GCF_036961605.1 Streptomyces sp. KLMMK | reverse complement strand
CGCCCCCGCCGCCCGCCCGGAGGATGTCCGGGCCGACCTGCGCCTGGGCTGAAGATTTCCCGCTTCGCCCGGCCCGGTCTCGTACACCGGTCAAAGGATTGGACTTTTGGGGCGGGTGTGACCACATGATGGAACCGGCGTGCCAGGCGCGACGTCCCTGGCAGCAGGTTGCATGTTGCATGTGATGTACATGAGTAGGGAGCCCTCATGAGGATCGGAATCGTCGGAGCCACCGGGCAGGTCGGCGGAGTCATGCGCAAGATCCTCGCCGACCGGGCGTTCCCGGTCAGCGAGCTGCGCCTGTTCGCCTCGGCGCGCTCCGCCGGGTCCACCCTCCCCTGGCAGGGCACGGAGATCACGGTCGAGGACGCCGCCACGGCCGACTACACCGGCCTGGACATCGTGCTGTTCTCCGCGGGCGGCGCGACCTCCCGGGCGCTGGCCGAGAAGGTCGCCGGGCAGGGCGCCGTCGTGATCGACAACTCCTCGGCCTGGCGCATGGACCCCGAGGTCCCCCTCGTCGTCTCCGAGGTCAACCCGCACGCGGTCAAGGACCGCCCCAAGGGCATCATCGCCAACCCGAACTGCACCACGATGGCGGCCATGCCGGTGCTGCGCCCGCTGCACGAGGAGGCCGGCCTGACGGCCCTCGTCGCCACCACCTACCAGGCCGTGTCCGGCTCCGGCGTCGCCGGCGTCGCCGAGCTCGACGGCCAGGTCCGCGCGGTCGGCGAGCGGGCCCCGGAGCTCGCCCACGACGGCGGGGCGGTCGAGTTCCCCGAGCCCGGCGTCTACAAGCGGCCCATCGCCTTCAACGTGCTCCCGCTGGCCGGCTCGATCGTCGACGACGGCCGCTTCGAGACGGACGAGGAGCAGAAGCTGCGCAACGAGTCCCGGAAGATCCTGGAGATCCCGGGCCTCAAGGTCTCCGGCACCTGCGTGCGCGTCCCCGTCTTCTCCGGCCACTCGCTGCAGGTCAACGCCCGCTTCGAGCGTCCGGTCAGCGTCGAGCGCGCCTACGAGCTGCTCAAGGACGCCCCGGGCGTCGAGCTCTCGGAGATCCCCACCCCGCTGCAGGCCGCCGGCAAGGACGCCTCCTACGTGGGCCGCATCCGCGAGGACGAGACGGTCGAGCACGGCCTCGCGCTCTTCCTCTCGAACGACAACCTCCGCAAGGGCGCGGCGCTCAACGCCGTGCAGATCGCGGAGCTCGTCGCCGCCGAGCTCAAGGGCTGACCCCTTCTCCCGTCCGTCCGCGCCACCCCGCCCGCTCCGGGCCGGGTGGCGCGGACGTTTCGCTTCCGGAAAAACACCGGCCCGCCCGGGGCACCCGGCGTGGAAGGATGGCCGGAAAGTCGCGAAGTTAAGGAGATGCCCAGGTGCCTGGAACGAATCTGACCCGCGAAGAGGCGCAGCGGAGGGCTCGTCTGCTGACCGTCGACACGTACGAGATCGAGCTCGACCTGTCCGGCGCGCAGGAGGGGGGCACCTACCGCTCCGAGACCGTGGTGCGGTTCGACGCGGCCGAGGCGGGCGCGGAGACGTTCATCGACCTGGTGGCGCCCACGGTGCACGAGGTCGTGCTGAACGGAACCGCGCTGGACGCGGCCGAGGTGTTCGCGGACAGCCGGATCGCGCTGCCGGGCCTGGTGGCCGGCCGCAACGAGCTGAAGGTCGTCGCGGACTGCGCGTACACCAACACCGGCGAGGGCCTGCACCGTTTCGTCGACCCGGTCGACGACCAGGCCTACCTGTACACCCAGTTCGAGGTGCCCGACGCGCGGCGCGTCTTCGCCTCCTTCGAGCAGCCCGACCTGAAGGCCGTCTTCACGTTCACCGTGAAGGCCCCCGAGGGCTGGACGGTCATCTCCAACTCGCCGACCCCCGAGCGGCCCGCCGACAACGTGTGGCGCTTCGAGCCGACGCAGCGGATCTCCACGTACATCACGGCCCTGATCGCCGGCCCGTACCACAGCGTGCACAGCGCGTACGAGAAGGACGGCCGCAGCATTCCGCTGGCCATCTACTGCCGTCCCTCGCTGGCCGAGTTCCTGGACGCGGACCACATCTTCGAGGTGACGCGCCAGGGCTTCGACTGGTTCGAGGAGAAGTTCGCCTACGCCTACCCCTTCCCCAAGTACGACCAGCTGTTCGTGCCGGAGTTCAACGCGGGCGCGATGGAGAACGCGGGCGCGGTCACCATCCGCGACCAGTACGTCTTCCGCTCGAAGGTGACGGACGCCGCGTACGAGGGGCGCGCCGAGACCATCCTCCACGAGCTGGCCCACATGTGGTTCGGCGACCTGGTCACCATGGAGTGGTGGAACGACCTGTGGCTGAACGAGTCGTTCGCCACCTTCACCTCGATCGCCTGCCAGGCCTCCGCGCCGGGCTCGCGGTGGCCCCACGCGTGGACGACCTTCGCGAACTCCATGAAGACCTGGGCGTACCGGCAGGACCAGCTGCCGTCCACCCACCCGATCATGGCCGAGATCCGCGACCTGGACGACGTGCTCGTCAACTTCGACGGCATCACCTACGCCAAGGGCGCCTCCGTCCTCAAGCAGCTCGTCGCCTACGTGGGCGAGGACGCGTTCTTCCGCGGCGTGCAGGCGTACTTCAAGGCGCACGCCTTCGGCAACACCCGCCTCACCGACCTGCTCGGCGCGCTGGAGGAGACCTCCGGCCGCGACCTGACCACTTGGTCGAAGCTGTGGTTGGAGACCGCCGGCATCAACATCCTGCGCCCGGAGATCGAGACCGACGCCTCCGGCGTCGTCACCTCCTTCGCCGTCCGCCAGGAGGCGCCCGCCCTGCCCGCCGGCGCCAAGGGCGAGCCGACGCTGCGGCCGCACCGGATCGCCGTCGGCCTGTACGAGCTGGAGGGCGGCAAGCTCGTCCGCAAGGAGCGGATCGAGCTCGACGTCGACGGTGAGCTGACGCCCGTCGACGCGCTCGTCGGCAAGCCCCGGCCGGCCGTCGTGCTGCTCAACGACGACGACCTGTCCTACGCCAAGGTCCGCCTCGACGAGCAGTCGCTGGCGACCGTCACCGCCCACCTCGGCGACTTCACCGAGTCCCTGCCGCGCGCCCTGTGCTGGGCCTCCGCCTGGGACATGACGCGCGACGGCGAGCTGGCCGCCCGCGACTACCTCGCGCTCGTCCTCTCCGGCATCGCCAAGGAGTCGGACATCGGCGTCGTGCAGTCGCTGCAGCGGCAGGTCAAGCTGGCCCTAGACCTCTACGCCGCCCCCGAGTGGCGTGCGACGGGCCTCGCCCGGTGGACCGAGGCGGCCCTCGCCCACCTGAAGTCCGCCGAGCCGGGCAGCGACCACCAGCTCGCCTGGGCCCGGGCCTTCGCCGCCACCGCCCGCACCGACGAGCAGCTCGCCCTGCTGCAGGGGCTCCTCGACGGCACCGAGGAGATCGGCGGCCTCGCCGTCGACACCGAGCTGCGCTGGGCCCTGCTCGGCCGCCTCGCGGCCACGGGGCGCGCGGACGAGGCCGCGATCGCGGCCGAGCTGGAGCGGGACCGGACGTCCGCGGGCGAGCGGTACGCGGCGGCGGCGCGGGCCTCGCAGCCCACGGCCGAGGCCAAGGACGAGGCGTGGAAGGCGGTCGTCGAGTCGGCGGCCCTGCCCAACGCCGTGCAGGAGGCCGTCATCGGCGGCTTCGTCCAGTCCGACCAGCGCGAGCTGCTCGCGCCCTACAGCGCGAAGTTCTTCGCGGCGGTCAAGGGCGTGTGGGAGAGCCGCAGCCACGAGATCGCCCAGCAGATCGCGGTCGGCCTGTACCCCGCGCTGCTGGTCTCCCAGGAGACCCTGGACGCGACGGACGCGTGGCTGTCCTCGGCCGAGCCGAACGCCGCGCTGCGGCGCCTGATCATGGAGTCCCGCTCGGGCGTCGAGCGCGCCCTCAAGGCCCAGGCCGCCGACGCGGCCGCGGCGAG
>NZ_JBAMDC010000513.1:0-3951 GCF_036961605.1 Streptomyces sp. KLMMK | reverse complement strand
ACAACCAGGTGCTCTGCCAGCTGAGCTATACCCACCATGTTTGTCCGGCGTGTTTCCCACCGGCCGAGAAGAAGTCTACAGGGTCTTGGGGGGTGCTCGCTCCCGGCTTTCCGCCGTGCCGGGAGCGAGCTGTGTCACACCGCCTTGGCGGGCAGGACGTGCTTGGCCGCGATGGCCTTCGCCGTGTCGGAGTCCGGGCCGGGCTGCGGCACGAAGATCGCCTCGCGGTAGTAGCGGAGCTCGGCGATCGACTCGCGGATGTCGGCAAGGGCGCGGTGGTTGCCGCTCTTCTTCGGGCTGGAGAAGTAGGCCCGCGGGTACCAGCGGCGGGCCAGCTCCTTCACCGACGACACGTCGACGATCCGGTAGTGCAGGTGGGACTCCAGGGCCGGCATGTCCCGCGAGAGGAAACCGCGGTCGGTGCCGACCGAGTTTCCGCACAGCGGGGCCTTGCCCGGCTCCGGGACGTGCTCGCGGACGTAGGCGAGGACCTGCTGCTCGGCGTCCTCCAGGGTGGTGCCCCGGTCCAGCTCCGCGAGCAGCCCGGAGGCCGTGTGCATCTGGCGCACCACCTCGGGCATGGTGACGAGGGCCTCGGCGGGCGGGCGGACGACAATGTCCACGCCGTCGCCGAGGATGTTCAGCTCCGAGTCGGTCACCAGGGCGGCCACCTCGATGAGCGCGTCGTCCGACAGCGAGAGCCCGGTCATCTCGCAGTCGATCCACACCATGCGATCGTTCATGCTCCTCACCCTACGGGGCGTTCCCGCTGGCCGGGCAGGCGTGGGGTGTAGAGGTCGGACTCCGGCTTGCCCGGTTCCGTGCCACTTATCCCATATCCACCGCTATGCCCGCCCGGATGGGTTCCGTGCGGGACGTGGCCCTGGTGCCCCCCGTGCGACGGCGGCGGCCCGCCGAGCACGCCGCCGGCACCGGACGCGGCGTGCGCCGGAGCCATGGCCGCGCGCCGGAGCGCCATCACCGACGGCTCCCCGGTCCGCTGCTCGCCCAGCTCCGGCCGGTCGAACCGGTCCGGACGCTCCCGCTCCGGACGTCCCTCGCGCTCGGCCCGCTCGGGGCGGTCGGCCGAGTTCTGGGGACGCCGCGCGCGGTACGCGGCCCGGTAGGCGGCCGGGGAGGACCCCAGCTGCCGGCGGAAGTGGCCGCGCAGGGCCACCGGCGAGCGGAAGCCGCAGCGGCCGGCGACCTCGTCCACGGAGTAGTCGGAGGTCTCCAGCAGCCGCTGCGCCTGGAGCACCCGCTGAGTGATCAGCCACTGCAGGGGCGCGCTCCCGGTGAGCGAGCGGAACCGCCGGTCGAAGGTCCGGCGGGACATGTACGCACGCGCGGCGAGCGTCTCCACGTCGAACTGCTCGTGGAGGTGCTCCAGCGCCCAGGCGACGACCTCGGCGAGCGGGTCGGCGCCGATCTCCTCCGGTAAAGACCTGTCGAGGTAGCGCTCCTGTCCGCCGCTGCGGCGCGGCGGGACGACGAGCCGGCGGGCCAGGGCCCCCGCGGCGTCGGCGCCGTGGTCGGTGCGGACGATGTGCAGGCACAGGTCGATGCCTGCCGCGGTGCCCGCGGACGTCAGTACGTCGCCGTCGTCCACGAAGAGCTCCCGCGGGTCCACGTGGACCGACGGATAGCGCTTGGCGAGCGTGGGCGCGTACATCCAGTGGGTGGTCGCGGGCCTGCCGTCGAGCAGGCCCGCCGCGGCCAGTACGAAGGCCCCGGTGCACAGCCCGACGATGCGGGCGCCCTCCTCGTGGGCACGGCGCAGTGCGTCGAGCGCGGCGGTGGGCGGCGGCTGGGTGATCGACCGCCAGGCCGGTACGACGACGGTGCCGGCCCGGGAGAGCGCCTCCAGGCCGTACGGTGCGGTCAATTCAAGACCGCCGGTTGTTCGCAATGGCACATCCTCGCCCGCGCACACCAGCAAGCGGTAGCGAGGGACTCCGGCATCCTGTCGGTCGATGCCGAACACGGAGAGCGGAATGGAGCTTTCGAAGATGGGGCCGCCGCTGAATAGCAGCACTGCGACGATCTCCCGGCGGCGGCGTCCGGAGAGCTTGCGCGTGGTCTCCGGTACGGTCGTGGAGTCCTGGCTCATGGCGCTAAGCCCCCCTCGGCGGTCGAGTCCTCTCGGTCCTGCACGTTTCCCCTCGGTCCTGAACGGTTCCCCCGCCGGTCATGGCCAAGATCGAATCTACTGCGTCGAATGGAGACGCAGTGACCAGTTCACCACTCGGCTCTAAGTCGACATGGCAACTTGGCGCGAAGCGTTCGATCACGAAGCGTTGCACTTGCAGGCCTCGGTGAAAAGTACGCCTCTCGCCCATGCCCAATCCCCGTAGGGTGCAACCGCCCTCCGCGGTCGTTTCCTTGCTGGTCGACCGGCTGTTAGGGGCGTCTCAAGCCAAGGTATGGGGTTCGGACTGAAGTTGGCTGAAAAGTGGTGGGTCCGGGTGTGCGAAAGTGTCATTCTCCCGGCGCGGAGCCACCGGGGTGGCGTCCTCCGCGGTGCGCCCCCGTGCCCGTCCGGCCATGCCGGCCGCGGTGCGGAATCGTCTGTTCCGCCAGGGCCCGGGCGGCGCTGCGCTCCGACTGGCGCAGCACGGCGCGGCAGGCGCAGGTGACGGCGACGAGCCCGGCCGCCGTGCCCGCGGCGCCGCCGAAGGACTGACCGCAGATCAGCAGGGTCACCGGGACGAGCACGCAGCTGAAGGCGGCCCAGCGGACCACGTCGCTCACCGGATCGGGGGAGTCCTGCGGCGGGGCGTCGGCGCGGGCGTGGTCACGGGTTCCGGGCACGGAGCGCTCCCTGCTGGCGGCGGGCTGGCGGTGGTACAACGCCCGGCCGGGGCCCTCGGTCACTGCGCCGAGCGCATCGGGAGTACACCCGGAGCACGGCGGGGGCATTGCGCTACGCGCCGCCCTCGTGCATGCTCCGGGGAACGCCCGCCCGCCACCCCACCCACCGGCGGCCCGGGCGGGCACCGCGTGCCACGCCCGTGCGACCCCGGGGCTCCGGGTCGCCGGTCGGCCCCTGGGCAGGCGGCGAGTGTCGCCGTACCCTGGTGGGTAAGTGATTGAAAAGATGAATCCCGGACGGATTTTGCCTCCAAGATCCGCGCCGGGGGAGCAACCGCCGATCTCCCTCCGCCCGAGGACACCCTTCGCCGAGATACCGATGGCCGGTCACGAATTCTCCGAACCTGCGGACCGCAAGCGGGTCGCCGATCACGCGGCGCACCCCGAAGCGGCGGAAGAAACACGCCATTCCTGCGATCCGGCGTTCCAGCACGGCGTCGTGGTGGGCTTCGACGGCTCCACGTCCAGCGAACGGGCGCTTGCGTATGCAATCGGGATGGCCCGGCGCTCCGGCTCCGGGCTGATCATCGTGCATGTCGCCAACCGGCTGCCGACGACGGTCTGGGCGGGCTGCGAGCCCCCCGTCTTCGTGGACGTCCCCGACCACCGCACCGAGGTCCTCGGCCTGGAACTGGCCTGTGCGGACCATTTGTCGGAGGTGCCGTGGATCCTCGTCGAGCGCGGCGGGGACATCTGCCACGAACTGGAGGAGGTCGGCCGGGAGTACGCGGCCGATGCGATCGTCGTCGGTTCGACGCACGGCCTGGTCGGCCGGATCTTCGGTTCGGTGGCGGGCCGGCTGGCCCGGCGGGCCCAGCGGCCCGTCGTCGTAATTCCGTAGCCGACTTCCCCACCCTGCAGGGGTGATGACTCCTGCCCCTGACTTGACGGCCCGTGAATCTACCCGCGCGTAGGGGGTGGATCGCGCCGCTACCGCGGGTAGGAACCGCCCGGACGGCGTGCTGCCGTACGGGAGGTGACGGTTCCCGGAAGCGGCGGCATCCCCGCCGGCCCGAGGGCGATGGCCGGCGTATGGGAAAGCGGCCTTCCCGCGCGCGTGGTGGCACGTGCGGGAAGGCC
>NZ_JBAMDC010000512.1:0-3991 GCF_036961605.1 Streptomyces sp. KLMMK | reverse complement strand
CCTTCCCGGCCGTACGTCCAGCAGGTTGACGAGGTGGGCGGAGCCGGCGATCAGCACCGCGGCAAGCGCCTTGTCGAGCGGCCGCTCCTTGACGGCCGCCGCCCCGAACCCGAAGAGCTTCACGGCGCCACTGGTGACCTCACCGCGCCGCAGGGCGCCCAAGTGCGCCCGGAACCCCGCCGGGGATCCCCGGCCCCCGCGAAGTCGTCGTAGGCCCCACAGGCCCGGCCGTGAGCACGGCCGGCGCCCCGCCGGTGAAGAATCCGGCCCCGGCATTCACTTCCCGCCGCAACGGCGACCAGCCACGACACCGCAGCCCGGGCGATGCCGGAGCCCAGCCCACTCAGTACGGTCGGACGACGACGCACCACGCGGCCCGGCTCGGCACCGCCGGACCACACCATGGGGAGTTGCCCGCCGCGGCGGCGGAAGCAGCGGGCCGGCACCCCGTGGGCGAAGGATCAACTTCGGCATGCGTATCCCGCCGCAACGGCGATCAGCCACGATGAGGCGACCCGGCGGTGCCGGACCGGCCTCTCGCCGTGGCAGGCAGACGCTCCGGCGACGGGCACCCGGGCCGGGCCCCGCTCACCCCGTGCGGTCAGGCCCGCCGCACTGCCGCCCCGGCGAACCAGGCGAACCGCACAGCGTCACGCGCCCCCGCCGGAGGCGCCCCGCGCTGCCGCGAGGAGTTCTTCCGCGTGGGCGCGGGCCAGTTCCGAGTCCTCCTGGCCGGCCAGCATGCGGGAGAGTTCGCGGATGCGGTCCTCGCCCTCCATCGCCTGGACGCCGCTGCGCGTCACCGACCCCTCGTGGGTCTTCTCCACCACCAGGTGCCGGTCGGCGAAGGCCGCCACCTGCGGGAGGTGGGTGACCACCACGACCTGGGCCGTCCGCGCGAGGCGCGCGAGGCGGCGGCCCACTTCGACGGCCGCCTTGCCGCCGACGCCCGCGTCGACCTCGTCGAAGAGGTACGTGGGCACGGGGGCGGAGCCCGCGAAGACGACCTCCACGGCGAGCATGACGCGCGAGAGCTCACCGCCGGACGCGCCCTTGGCGATGGGCCGGGGCAGCGCGCCGGGGTGGGGCGCGAGGAGCAGTTCGACCTCGTCGGCGCCGTGCGGGCCGTAGGCGACGGCGCGGCCGCCGACCTCGATGCCGCTCTCCGCCTCCGCGTCCGCGACCTCGGTCTGGCGGATCGAGAAGCTGACGCGGGCGTGCGGCATGGCCAGTTCCGCGAGTTCGGCGGTGACCGCGTCGGCGAAGCGCTGTGCGGCCTCGGCCCGGGCGTCGCTGAGCGCCTGGGCGAGCCCGCCCAGCTCCGCGCGCAGCGCGTCCCGTTCGGCGGTGAGCTCGTCGATGCGCTCGTCGTCGCCGTCGAGCTCGCCGAGCCGTTCCGCGCCGCGCTCGGCCCAGGCGAGGACTTCGGCGATGTCCTGGCCGTACTTGCGCGTCAGCTGGGTGAGGGCGGCGCGCCGCTCCTCGACGGCGGCCAGCCGCCGCGGGTCGGCGTCCAGGTCGGAGGCGTACCCGGCCAGTTCCCCGGCCACGTCGGACAGCAGGATGCCGATCTCGCCGATGCGGTCGGCGAGGGCGGCGAGGGCGGGGTCGTGCGACCGCACGGCCTCCACGGCCCGGTGCGCGCCGGCGACGAGCGTGGCGGCGTCGATGCCCTCGGGGTCCTCGGGGTTCCCGGCGAGCGCGGCGTGCGCGGCGGTGGCGGCGGAGGCGAGGGCCTCGGCGTGCCCGAGCCGCTCGGCTTCGGCGGCGAGCTCGGCATCCTCTCCCGGCAGCGGTGCGACGGCGGCGACCTCGTCCAGCCCGAACCGCAGGAGGTCGGCCTCCTGGGCGCGCTCGCGGGCCCGCGTCGTCAGCTCGGTGAGCTCGGCGGCGACGGCGCGCAGCCGGCGGTAGGCGTCGGCGTACTTGGCGAGCGGCGCGGCCACCGCGTCGCCCGCGTAGCGGTCGAGGGCCTGGCGCTGCCGCGCGGGCCGCAGGAGCCCTTGCTGGTCGGTCTGCCCGTGGACGGCCACGAGGTCGTCCGCGAGCTCGCCCAGGAGCCCGACGGGCACGCTGCGCCCGCCCAGGTGCGCCCGGGAGCGTCCCTCGGCGGAGAGGGTGCGGCTGATGAGCAGGGTGCCGTCGTCGAGCTCGGCGCCCGCCTCCTCCGCCCGCAGGGCCACGGGCGAGCCGGGGTCGACGGCGAGCCGCCCCTCGACGACCGCGGACCGGGCCCCCATGCGCACCAGGGCGGGGTCGGCGCGCCCGCCGAGCAGCAGACCGAGGCTCGTGACGACCATGGTCTTGCCCGCGCCGGTCTCGCCGGTCACCGCGGTGAAACCGCGTGACAGCTCGACGACCGCGTCATCAATGACGCCCAGGGACCGGATCCGCATCTCCTCCAACACGGATACGACCATACGAGGTTCCGGGGGCCCCTCGCGACGGCCACCCCCACCGACCCCCCTGGGGGAATCCCCACCACCGTTCCGGGTGATCGCTCCATGGCCGCCCCGGCCCGGTTCCGGGCACGATCGGGCCATGACCGCACGTTCCCGCACGGCCGCCCTGTTCCTGGCCTCCGCCGTCGTCCTGACCACCGCAGCCTCCACCGGCAGCGCGCTCGCCGCGCCCGCCCGGGCCCCCTTGGACGGGGCGTGGCGCATGGACGGCTACGGCACGGTCGTCTCCGTCGAGGACGGGGGCCGCAGGCTGCGGACGTACGACACCACGGCCGTCAGCTGCCTGCCGGGCTTCCGCGACGCCACCCGTACGACCGCCCCGGACACCTTCCAGCAGGACGGGGACGCGCCGATCACGGTGACGGCGCAGGGCCGCGACCGGGCGGTGCTGTCCTTCGGTGACAACGTCGGGCACCGTACGCTGCGCCGCCTGCCCGCCCTGCCGGCCGAGTGCAGGGACACTTCCGCAAAGGCCGACAATCTCCGCGTCTTCGACGTCTTCTGGCAGACCTACGCCGAGAACTATCCCTTCTTCGCCCAGAAGGGGATCGACTGGAAGGACGTCCGCGAGAAGTTCCGCCCGCGGGCCGCCGCCGCTGCCGACGACAAGGCCCTCTTCGAGGTCCTGAAGGGCATGATCGAGCCGCTGCACGACGGCCACACGGGCATCGTCGCCGACCCCGGGAAGCCGGAGGGGCGCTTCGGCGGCCACCGCGAGGACACCACGATCCCCGGCCGTGACGGCGTGCTCCGGATGGACCGGGCCGTCAAGGAGAGCGTGGGCGTGCCCGAGGCCCGGTGGCGCACCTGGGGCGGCGGCCGCATCTCGTACGCCGAACTGCCCGACCGCACGGGCTACCTGCGCATCACCGGATTCCAGGGCTACACCGAGGACGGCGGCTACGCCGGGGACAGCGCGGCCATCGACCGCGCCCTGGACGAGGTCTTCACGTCCGCCCGCACCCGCGGCCCGGGCGCCCTGCGCGGCCTGGTGCTCGACCTGCGATTCAACGGCGGCGGCTCCGACCGGCTCGCCCTGCGCGTGGCGGAGCGGCTGACGGACCGCCCCTACCTCGCGTACCTCAAGCACGCCCGCAACGACCCGAGCGACCCGCGCAGGTTCACGCCCGAGCAGCCCGTCACGGTCACCCCGCACCGCGGGCCCGTCTACACCGGCCCCGTGGCCGTGCTCACGGGCCGGCTCACCATCAGCGCGGGCGAGACGCTCACACAGGCCCTCATGGGCCGCACGCAGCCCACGCAGCGGATCGGCGAGAACACCCAGGGGTCCTTCTCCGACACCCTGGAACGGCGACTGCCGAACGGCTGGCGGTTCATGCTGCCGAACGAGGAGTTCCTGAGCGCACGGGATCACCGGACGACCTATGACATCACGGGCATTTCCCCGGATGTCGCCACGCCCGTCTTCACGGAGGAGGAGTTCCGCGCCCACCGCGACTCGGCCCTCGCCGAGGCACGGAGGTTCGTGGCCCGCTCCCACCGCTGAGGCCCGCCCCGCGGGGCCGGTC
>NZ_JBAMDC010000511.1:0-4009 GCF_036961605.1 Streptomyces sp. KLMMK | reverse complement strand
TGGCCGAGCACGGTGGCCGCGGCGACGGCCGACAGCGTGGCGAGGACGGCCTTCCGGGACGGGCGCCGCCGCCGTGGCGCCGCACTCTCACCCGATGGAGCCATCGATGGCGCCACCGGCGCCGGCGAGGCGGAACGGGCGGAAGCGGCGGCCTGAGACCTCCCCGCAGCCCGCTCCGGGGCGGCCCCGGGTATCGGCTCCGCAGCAACCGCAGCCGCGGCCGCGGGCTCCGGCTCGGAGCCGGTAGCAGGAGCCGCAGCCGCCGTCTCCGGAACGGCGGCCGCCGCCTGTGTCTTACGTCCGCGCGTCGCATCCGCGACGATCCACCGCCGGTGAACCTCCATCAGTTCTTCCGGCGTGGCCTTGCACAGCCGGGCCAGCCGCTCCACCGGAGCGAACTCCGTCGGCACGGCGGACCCGCTGCAATACCGGTGCAGCGTCGACGTACTGACGTGCAGCCGCTTGGCCAGCACCCCGTAGCTCAGGCCCGACCGCTCCTTCAGCGACCGCAGCATCTCCGCGAGATCGCCCGCCTCCACGTCACTTCCCCCATCCCAGGTACCCGTTCCAGGGAATCGACATTCCCCCAGGTCAGAGCCTATGCAAGCGTTCCCGCGTCCCTGATCGGCCGGGAACCCTGGCGCCCGGGACGAGGTACCGCACAAGCTTTCGCCATCCAAGCACGCCGCTCCCGCAATCCGGTTGAGCGGCACCCCGCCGCCTGCCCGCGAAGAAAGAGACCAGCCATGCGCACCTCCGTCCGCCGAGCCCACCCCCGCCCCCGCCCGTTCGCCACCGCGGGCCTGGCGGCCGCCGCGCTCGCCATGCTCTCGCTGGCGGCGTGCAGCGGAAGCGGGGAGGGCGAGGGCGTCCGCAAGGAGGGCGCCGCCTCCGTGCAGCCTTCCGGGCCGGGCACGGCCTCCCTGCCCCCGGAGTCCGCGAAGTCCCCGCAGGCGGGGTCCGCGCCCCAGGGCAAGCCGGGCGCACAGAAGGGCGGGCCGGCCGGCGCCACGCCGCACGGCGCGCAGCGGACCGGCACGACGACGCACGACCCGTACGCCCCGGAGAACCGCGCGCCCTGCACCGCCGCCAACACCAAGGTCGTCGCCGCACCGCTCCCCCGCCCCCTCAACCACATGCTGCTCACCGTCACCAACACGGGCTCCAAGATGTGCGACCTGAAGGGGTACCCCGCCGTGAAGTTCGAGGGCGCCCAGTCCGTCCCGCCGGTCATGGAGAACACCAAGCCGCAGGCGGTCACTTCCCTGCCGCCGGGCGGCAAGGGCTACGCGGCCGTGATCCTCTCCGCGGGCGACGGCAGCGGCGGCGAGGGCCGCACGGCGAACAGTCTCGAAGTCGGCTTCGAGGGCAGCGACAGGATGGCCAGGGCCGCCCTCCCGGCCGACGGCGTGCACATCGACGACTCGCTGCGCGTCACGTACTGGGTGTCGACCATGGAGGACGCGCTCTCCTGACCCTGCCCCCACACCCCCACACCCCCGCACCCCCGGGCCCCGGGCCGCCCCCGGCCCGGGGCCCTCCCCTTCGGCCTGCCGCCACACTCCGGCGCGCCACCGTCCGCGACGCCACCACACCTCCATTGCGCCACCCTCTCTTGCGAATGGCGCCACAGCGGTGCCATGATGACGTCACGGCGCGGAACACCGCGCGGGTTTCGAGAGGCACCCCCTGCAACCGGAGGACTTCCATGGAACGCGAACTGCCCGCCGCCGAGCCCCTGGCAGCGCTGCCGACCGCCCGCGCCGCGGGCTGCCCCTTCGACCCGCCCGCCGAGCTGGCCGCACTGCGCGAACAGCAGCCGCTGGTACGGATGCGCTACCCGGACGGCCACCTGGGCTGGCTCGCCACCGGCCACGCCACGGTCCGCGCGATCATGGCCGACCCGCGCTTCAGCTCGCGGTACGAGCTCATGCACTTCCCGGTCGCGCTGCCCGGCCTGCCCGAAGGCGGCCTGCCCCCGGCGCCGGTAGGGGACATGACGGGGATGGACGCCCCCGAGCACACCCGCTACCGGAGGCTGCTCGCGGGCAAGTTCACCGTCCGCCGGATGCGAGCCCTCACCGAACGCGTCGAGCAGATCACCGCCGAGCACCTGGACGCCATGGAGCGCCGGGGCCCGTCCGCCGACCTGGTGGAGGCCTTCGCCCAGCCGATCCCCGCGCTGATGATCTGTGAGCTGCTCGGCGTGCCCTACGCCGACCGGGAGCTCTTCCACGGGCACACGCTGACGCTGACCGACATGCGCTCCTCGGACGAGGCGCGGTACGCCGCCATCACCGGGATACACGAGTACCTGCACACGCTGGTGCCGGCCAAGCGCGCCGAGCCCACCGACGACGTGCTCAGCGAACTGACCACGAGCGACCTCACCGACGAGGAGCTCGCGGGCCTCGGCGGCTTCCTGCTCGGCGCCGGCCTCGACACCACTGCCAACATGATCGCCCACGGGGCCTTCGCCCTCCTGCAGAACCCGGACCAGCTCGCCGCGCTGCGCAGTGACCCGGACCTCGCCGACCAGGCGGTCGAGGAGCTGATGCGCTACCTGACCATCGCCCACACTGGCATCAAGGCGGCCCTGGAGGACGTCGAGCTGGACGGCCACGTGATCAAGGCCGGCGAGACCGTCACCGTCTCCTTCGAGGCCGCCAACCGCGACCCCCTCCGGTTCCCCGGCCCCGACGTCCTCGACCTGCACCGCAAGGCCACCGGGCACCTGGGCTTCGGCCACGGCATCCACCAGTGCCTGGGGCAGCAGCTGGCGCGCGTCGAGATGCGGGTCGCCCTGCCGGCGCTCTTCGGCCGGTTCCCGACGCTGCGCCTGGCCGTCCCGGCCGGGGAGGTGCCGCTGCGCACCCACTCGAACATCTACGGGGTGCACAGCCTCCCGGTCACCTGGGACGCGGCGTGAGCGCGGCATGAGACCGGTCCCGGGCCACACGGGGGGCCCGGGGCCTTCCCATGCCGCATCAGCCGGCCGGCGGCCGGCCGGCGGCTCAGAGGACGATGCCCGACAGCGGCGGGATGTCCGGGGTGCCCTGCCAGAAGCGGAACAGCTCCTGGCCCCAGTACGTGTCCCACGCCGTCACGTCGAGGGACCGCAGCACCGCGTCGATCATGTCGAAGAACGCGTGGTTGACCTCGGGGATCCACAGGAAGCCGAAGACGGCCAGTATCCCGAACGGCGCGAACGGCTCCACCTGGCGCCGCACCTTGTACGACAGCCACGGCTCGATCACGCCGTAGCCGTCCAGGCCGGGCACGGGCAGGAAGTTGAGGATCGCGGCGGTCACCTGGAGCTGCGCCATGAAGCCGAGCGCGTAGCGGAAGTGGTCCGGGACGCCGTCCATCGTGCCGAGCCAGAACGGGGCGGTGACCACCACGGCGAACGCCGCGTTCGTCAGCGGGCCCGCGGCCGAGATCATGCTGTGCTTCCAGCGGCCGCGGATGCGGTGCCGCTCGATGAAGACCGCGCCGCCGGGCAGGCCGATCCCGCCCATGATCACGAAGATGACGGGCAGGACGATGCTCAGCAGCGCGTGCGTGTACTTCAGCGGGTCGAGCGTCAGATAGCCCTTGGCGCCCACCGTGAGGTCGCCGCCGTGCAGGGCGGTGCGCGCGTGCGCGTACTCGTGCAGGCACAGCGAGACGACCCAGCCGGAGACGACGAAGAGGAAGACGGCGAAGCCGGGGCTCGCCGAGAAGTCCGTCCACACCGCCCATATGGAGACGCCCATGATGGCGACGAGGGCGAGGAAGACGGGACTCACGCGCCGTTCGCCGCGGGTCGCTGTCGGCATGGCTTCTGCTCCTGTGGGGTGGGCGGTCCCGCCCGGCCGCCCGGGCGGGCGGCTGCGGCGGACGTACCGGGTGACGGTACTTCCTCCACCCCTGCGGGCCGTAACCCGGCCGGTACGGGCCCGGGAGAGAATGGGCCCGTGCGTTACGGCATCCTCGGCACCACCCAGGCCCACTCCGGCGACGGCCGGCC
>NZ_JBAMDC010000510.1:0-4006 GCF_036961605.1 Streptomyces sp. KLMMK | reverse complement strand
GTCGGCGCGCGCCGCGGCTCGGCGCTGTGTGCCGGGGAGCCGGGCGCTCCAGCGGGTGAAGTTCACTGAGGATTACCTCGCGGAGTCGTTCCGGACCAGCTCGGCGACGTGGTGGGGCCGTTCCGCGTGCCCGGCGCGGGGCCGCGGTCGTCGGTGCGGGGGACTGCCCCCGGGGGAATGCAGCAAACGTCCGAATCCTCGTAATTGTTACTCTTCGCAGGTACGAGCCCACCCATGGTCACACGACCAGTGTGGCCGACCGGACTGACATCCGTCAGACGTCGGCCTCTCCGGGGGAGTTCCCGGCTCCGCCGCAGGGCCCATGACCTGCTTCAACTCGCTTCCGGGTGACGTCCGGTGTCTGCGGCGAGTTCGAATTCGGCCCGGGGGTTTTCGAGCGAGCCGAGGGAGACGATCTCGCGTTTGAAGAGCCCGGTGAGGGTCCACTCGGCGAGGACGCGGGCCTTGCGGTTGAAGGTGGGGATCCGGCTGAGGTGGTAGGCGCGGTGCATGAACCAGGCGGGGTAGCCCTTGAGTTTCCTGCCGTAGACGTGGGCGACGCCCTTGTGGAGGCCCAGGGAGGCCACGGAGCCGACGTACTTGTGCCGGTAGTCCTGGAGCGGCTCGCCGCGCAGTGAGGCGAGGACGTTGTGGGCGAGGACCTTGGCCTGGCGGACGGCGTGCTGGGCGTTGGGGGCGCAGACGGTGGTGGCGGGGTCGTCCGCGGTGAGGTCGGGGACGGCGGCCGCGTCGCCGGCGCCCCAGGCGTGTTCGACGCCGTCCACGGCGAGGGCGGGGGTGCACTTGAGGCGGCCGCGGCCGTTGAGGGGGAGGTCGGTGGCCGCGAGGATCGGGTGGGCCTTGACTCCCGCGGTCCAGACGAGCGTTCGAGTGGGGAAGCGGGAGCCGTCGCTGAGGACGGCGATGCGGTCCGCGCAGGAGTCCAGGCGGGTGTCGAGGCGGACGTCGATGTTGCGGCCGCGCAGCTCGCGCAGGGCGTAGGCGCCCATCTCCTCACCGACCTCGGGGAGGATGCGCCCGGTGGCCTCGACCAGGACGAACTTCAGGTCGTCGGGTTCGAGATTGTGGTAGTACCGCGCGGCGTAGCGGGCCATGTCCTCCAGTTCGGCGAGGGCTTCCACGCCCGCGTAGCCGCCGCCGACAAAGACGAAGGTGAGGGCCGCGTCGCGGACGGCGGGGTCGCGGGTGGAGGAGGCGATGTCCATCTGTTCGAGGACGTGGTTGCGCAGGCCGATGGCCTCCTCGACGGTCTTGAAGCCGATGCCGTAGTCGGCGAGGCCGGGGACGGGCAGCGTGCGGGAGACGGAGCCGGGCGCGAGGATCAGCTCGTCATAGCGGATCTGCACGGCGCCGGTGCCCTCCTCGTGGGAGGCGAGGGTGGTGACGGCGGCGGTGCGCTTGGCGTGGTCGACGGACTTCACCTCGCCGATCACGACCTGGCACTTGTCGAGGGTGCGGCGCAGGGGGACGACGACGTGGCGCGGTGAGATGGAGCCGGCCGCGGCCTCGGGGAGGAAGGGCTGGTACGTCATGTACGGCTCAGGATCGACCACGATGACGGTCGCCTCGCCGCGCTTGAGCTTCCGCTGCAGCCGCAGGGCGGTGTACATCCCGACGTAGCCGCCGCCGACCACCAGAATGCGCGCCGGTTCCTTCGCCAAGGCCACTCCTCAGTCCTCGAGCACAGCTCCCTCCCCATGACGCACCCCCGGCAGGAGTTTGTCCACAGGCCGTGCGAAATGTATGACCGGGCGGCGGAGCTGATCCCTCCAAGGGGGCGCACCGGTTCGAAAGACAGGTGCGCAGGTCAGGGTGGCTGCGGCGGGGTTGCGGGGTGGTGCAGAATCATTGTGGAGGGGGCATGTACTCCAATCGGGGGTGCCCGGTGCGGAACTACCCCTTCTTTCTTGACCTGGGCTCAACTATGTTCGTACTCCGTCGGGGTGTCAGAGACGTGCCCCGGCAGTCAGGGCGGGGAGTCTCCGGGGGGAGACGTCATAACCGGGGGAACACATATGCATATTCAGGGCTCTCATTGGTCCACCGCTGTCGCGCCGTCGGAAGCGGGCGGTGGCCGCAGCACGCCTCTGCGCGTGGACGCCCAGCGCAATCTCGAGCACGTTCTGCGTGCGGCCCGCGAGGTCTTCGGCGAGCTGGGCTACGGGGCGCCGATGGAGGACGTGGCGCGCCGCGCCCGCGTCGGCGTGGGGACGGTCTACCGCCGCTTCCCCAGCAAGGACGTCCTCGTCCGGCGGATAGCCGAGGAGGAGACCGCGCGGCTCACCGAGCAGGCCCGCACCGCGCTGGGCCAGGAGGACGAGCCGTGGTCGGCGCTGTCGCGCTTCCTGCGCACGTCGGTGGCCTCGGGCGCGGGGCGGCTGCTGCCGCCGCAGGTGCTGCGGGTCGGCGTCGACGGGGAATCCGAGGAGATCGAGGCACGGGTGCCGCAGCAGCGGCAGCCGGGCGTCACCGGTGGCCAGCTGCACGAGCTGCGGCTGGTCGAGCAGCGGACGGCCGCCTCCGCGGAGCGGCACGACGCTGGTGCGGCGGCGCTGCTCGAGGTCGTCGGCCGGCTCGTGGAGCGGGCGCGGGCGGCGGGTCAGCTGCGTCCGGACGTGACCGTGGCCGATGTGCTGCTGGTGATAGCGACGGCCGCGCCGTCGCTGCCGGATGCGGTGCAGCAGGCGGCGGCGTCCTCGCGGCTGCTGGACATCCTGCTGGAGGGGCTGCGGTCCCGGCCTGCCGAGTAGGCCGTCGCCTGCCGCGTAGGTCTTCTGTGTGACGGGCGCGCCCGGTCCGGCCCTCCAAGCGGACCGGGCGCATCCGGAAATCCTTCCCCGTTCGGGTGACATCCGGTGCGTCATGCAGCCGAAGTCACCCCGGACGGGTGGTTGATGCCCATGCCGAGCTGGTGACGGGCGCCGCTGTGCCACGCTTTCGCGATGTTCGGGATTGCCGGCATGTACAGGGGCCTGCGCTATGGGTGTTGACGGGCAGGAAGAACCGGGCGGGAGCGAGCAGGCGGACAGACCGTCCTTGCCCCGGCCCTCCGACGAGGGCGGTTCCGCACCGGCCGGGGATGCGGCACGCGGCGCCGGGCCGAGCGTGCCGCGGCAGCGCAGGCGCAAGCACCGCAGGACGGACGCCGCCGCCGATGCGCCCCTGACCGACACCCAGCTGGTGGCCCGGATGCGGGCGGGCGAGAGCGATGCCTACGAGGAGCTCTATCGCCGCCACGCCCCCGCGGTGCGCCGCTATGCGCGCACTTGCTGCCGCGACAACCACACCGCCGACGACCTCACCAACGAGGTCTTCGCGAGCACCTTGCAGGCCGTGCGGGGAGGGGCCGGGCCCGATTCGTCGGTGCGCGCCTATCTGATGACCACGGTGCGGCGGGTCGCGGCCACCTGGGGGAAGAGCGCCAAGCGCGAGCAGCTGGTCGAGGACTTCGCCGAGTTCGCCTCGTCGGCCGCGCGGCTGCCCGCCACGGAGGACGGGGAGGGGCTCGGCCCGGGCGCGGACGTCCTGGCCATGCAGGAGGCCGAGCACTCCCTCGCCGTGCAGGCGTTCCGCAGTCTGCCGCCGCGGTGGCAGACGGTGCTGTGGCACACCACGGTCGAGGAGGAGTCGCCGAGCGAGGTCGCGCCGCTGCTGGGGCTGACGGCCAATGCGACGGCGGTGCTGGCGCACCGGGCGCGCGAGGGCCTCAAACAGGCGTATCTGCAGGCGCACGTGAGCGCCTCGCTGACGGCCGGCGGCGACTGCGCGCGCTTCGCGGACCGGCTCGGGGCGTACGCCCGGGGCGGGCTGCGGATGCGGGCCGAGCGGGGGCTGCGCAAGCACCTGGAGGACTGCACCCGGTGCCGTACGGCGGCCCTGGAGGTCGCCGACGTCAATGAGCGGCTGCGGGCGCTGCTGCCGGTGGCGGTCATCGGCTGGTTCGCCGCCGGGTTCTCGGCCAAGGCTGCGGCGGGCTTCGGGCTCG
>NZ_JBAMDC010000051.1:0-28248 GCF_036961605.1 Streptomyces sp. KLMMK | reverse complement strand
GTCCGGACCCCGGCCCCTGGCCCGACCCCGCGCCGGGCCCGGCGACCGAGATGTGGACGCCCTGGTCGGCGAGGGCCTGCAGCTCCGTCGCCGCGCGGTCGTCGTGGGAGGGCGGCTCGTCCGTCACGAGCCGCGTGATCACATCCGTGGGCACGGTCTGGAACATCGTGTCCGTACCGAGCTTCGTGTGGTCCGCGAGCACGACCACCTCCGCCGCCGCCTGCACCAGCGCCCGGTCGACGCTCGCGGAGAGCATGTTGGACGTGGACAGGCCCCGCTCGGCGGTCAGCCCGCTCCCGGACAGGAACGCCCGTGTCACGCGCAGCCCGTGCAGGGACTGCTCCGCACCGCTGCCCACCAGGGCGTAGTTGGATCCTCTGAGCGTGCCGCCCGTCATGACGACCTCGACCCGGTTGGCGTGGGCGAGGGCCTGGGCGACGAGCAGGGAGTTGGTGACGACGGTCAGTCCCGGTACGCGTGCGAGCCGGCGGGCCAGCTCCTGCGTGGTCGTACCGGCGCCGACGACGACGGCTTCGCCTTCCTCGACGAAGCTCGCCGCGAGATCGGCAATGGCCGTCTTCTCGGCGGTCGCTAGATGGGATTTCTGCGGGAAGCCGGACTCTCTGGTGAAGCCTCCCGGCAGCACCGCACCGCCGTGCCGGCGGTCGAGCAGTCCTTCTGCCTCCAGTGCGCGCACGTCCCGCCGTACGGTCACTTCGGAGGTCTGGACGACGCGGGCGAGCTCACGGAGCGAAACCGCCCCGTTGGCCCGCACCATTTCGAGGATCAATTGACGACGTTCTGCAGCGAACACGAAACCGACAGTAACGCCAACGACCATCCGTTTTCAGCAGGTTGCAGCAATTAACGGAAGTTGTCCGCTGCGGAACGCTCAAAGTGGTATAGGAGGCCCGGGCTCAAGGCCAAAGCCTCCCTGACCACTCAGCGCAATAATCCAACCCCTAAGCCTCGCGCTGTGTCTTGCGCGAGTGGAGCTGCCGGGCGACCTCCGCCAGGGAACCGGACAGCGACGGGTAGACGGTGAACGCGTTGGCGATCTGCTCGACCGTCAGGCTGTTGTCGACGGCGAGGGAGATCGGGTGGATGAGCTCGCTCGCCCGCGGGGCCACCACGACGCCGCCCACGACGATGCCCGTGCCGGGCCGGCAGAACAGCTTCACGAAGCCGTCGCGGATGCCCTGCATCTTCGCCCGCGGGTTGCGCAGCAGCGGCAGCTTGACCATGCGGGCGTCGATCTTCCCGCTGTCGACGTCGGCCTGCGTGTAGCCGACGGTCGCGATCTCGGGGTCCGTGAAGACGTTCGCCGAGACCGACTTCAGGTTGAGCGGCGCGACCGCGTCACCCAGGAAGTGGTACATGGCGATACGTCCCTGCATCGCCGCGACCGAAGCGAGCGCGAGCACGCCCGTGCAGTCACCGGCGGCGTAGACGCCCGGCGCACTGGTGCGCGAGACCCGGTCGGTGTGGATGTGCCCGGACTCCTTGAGCCGGACCCCGGCCTCCTCCAGCCCTATCCCGGCCGTGTTCGGAATGGAGCCGACCGCCATCAGGCAGTGCGTACCGGTGATGACGCGGCCGTCCGCGAGCGTGACCTCGACCCGGTCGCCGACTCGCTTCGCGGACTGCGCCCGCGACCGCGCCATGACGTTCATGCCACGGCGCCGGAAGACGTCCTCCAGGACGGCGGCCGCATCCGGGTCCTCACCCGGCAGCACGCGGTCCCGCGACGACACCAGCGTCACCTTCGACCCCAGCGCCTGGTACGCGCCGGCGAACTCGGCACCGGTCACACCCGAGCCCACCACGATGAGCTCCTCGGGGAGCTCGTCCAGGTCGTACACCTGGGTCCAGTTCAGGATGCGCTCGCCGTCCGGCTGCGCGTCGGGGATCTCGCGCGGGTGCGCGCCCGTGGCGACCAGCACCGCATCCGCGACGAGCATCTCCTCGGTCCCGTCCGCGGCCGTCACGATCACGCGGCGCGAGCCGTCCGGCGCCTGGTTCGGCTCCAGCCGGCCCCGGCCGCGCAGCACACGTGCACCCGCCCGGGTGACGGACGCCGTGATGTCGTGCGACTGCGCGAGCGCCAGCCGCTTCACGCGGCGGTTGACCTTGCCCAGGTCCACGCCGACGACCCGGGCCGCCTGCTCGATGTGCGGCGTGTCGTCGGCGACGATGATCCCGAGCTCCTCGTACGAGGAGTCGAAGGTCGTCATCACCTCGGCCGTCGCAATGAGCGTCTTCGAGGGGACACAGTCGGTGAGCACCGACGCCCCGCCCAGACCGTCGCAATCGACGACGGTCACCTCCGCACCGAGCTGCGCGGCGACGAGCGCCGCCTCATAGCCGCCGGGTCCGCCACCGATGATCACGATCCGAGTCACGTACTCCATTGTCCCGCACCCGTCGAAGGGACTTCTCCCGGGGCCTCCCCAGCGGATCCGTACCCGTATGCATACGGCAATCCGTGCGAGAACCGGCAGGAGGTTCCGGACGAACCTCCCTTCGAGACTGCCATCCCAAATGCCGTCGCGCCTCACTCCCGTACCCTCGAAACCATGTCGCTCTACGCCGCGTACGCCGGCAACCTCGACGCGCGGCTGATGTCCCGCCGCGCACCCCACTCGCCGCTGCGCGGCACGGGCTGGCTCGCCGACTGGCGGCTGACCTTCGGCGGCGAGCAGCTGGGCTGGGAGGGCGCGCTCGCGACCGTGGTCGAGGCACCCCGCTCCCAGGTCTTCGTCGCCCTCTACGACATCGCCCCGATGGACGAGGACTCGATGGACCGTTGGGAGGGTGTCGGCCTCGACATCTACCGCCGGATGCGCGTCCGCGTGCACACTCTGGACGGTGAGGAGCCCGCGTGGATCTACGTCCTGAACGGTTACGAGGGCGGCCTGCCCTCCGCCCGGTACCTCGGCGAGATCGCCGACGCGGCGGAATCGGCGGGCGCCCCCCACGACTACGTCATGGAGCTGCGCAAGCGCCCCTGCTGACGGCCGGGGCCGGGTTGTGACGACTACGTCTCGTCACAACCCACAAAGCAACAATCGGAACACCGTGAGCAGTGACATCTACGCGCGTAGGCGATAAGCGGCTACCCTCGTCCGCGTGAACGCATCAGTTACTCCCGACATCCAGGCCGACCCGTACGCCGCGGCGGACGCCGCCGCCGCCCGTCTGCGCGAGCTGACCGGCGCCGAGACCCACGACGTCGCCCTGGTCATGGGCAGCGGCTGGCTCCCCGCGACCGAGGCGCTCGGCGCTCCCGAGGCCGAGTTCCCGGTCACCGAGCTCCCCGGCTTCACCGCCGCCGCCGTGGCGGGCCACGCCGGCACGGTCCGCTCGTACAAGATCAACGACAAGCGCGCCCTGGTCTTCCTCGGCCGTACGCACTACTACGAGGGCCGCGGCGTCGCCGCCGTCGTCCACGGCGTGCGCACCTCCGTGGCCGCCGGCTGCAAGACCGTCGTCCTCACCAACGGCTGCGGCGGCCTCCGCGAGGGCATGCGCCCCGGCCAGCCCGTGCTGATCAGCGACCACATCAACATGACGGCGACCTCGCCGATCGTCGGCGCCAACTTCGTCGACCTCACCGACCTGTACTCGCGCCGCCTGCGCGCGCTGTGCAAGGAGGTGGACGAGACCCTCGAGGAGGGCGTCTACGTCCAGCTCCCCGGCCCGCACTACGAGACGCCGGCCGAGATCCGCATGGTCCGCACCCTCGGCGGCGACCTCGTCGGCATGTCCACCACGCTCGAGGCCATCGCGGCCCGCGAGGCCGGTGCCGAGGTCCTCGGCATCTCCCTCGTCACGAACCTCGCCGCGGGCATGACGGGCGAGCCCCTCAACCACGAAGAGGTCCTCCAGGCCGGCCGCGACTCCGCGTCCCGCATGGGCCAGCTCCTGGCCCGGGTCCTCCCGAAGCTCTGACCCGGCCGGTACGGCGCCGTTCCCCACACCCGGGTGCGGCGCCGTTGGCGTTCCCCGCGCGCCTACGGCGCGCGACAGCCCCACCCACCCGCCCGTTACTGGGATACGTGCCCGTACCCAAGGGCAGAGGCCCACGGGCCCACGGGCACCGGACCACCGGGCGGGAGGGGGCGGGGTGGGCCGGGGCTGGCAAGGGGCGTAAAGCGTGATTTGTGGGCCCTCGTTCCGGGCACTCCATGCAACACCGGGGCCAAGGGCCCGTAAATCATGCAGCCCCGGAAGCCCCGGCCCACCCCGCCCCCGACCCACGGACGACCGGCACGCGAAAACCGGCCGCACCCCCCAGACCCCATACCCACCCACCCCTCCGGAGGAGACACCGTGGAGCGAGAGCGAGACGCCCTCATCGCCCAGGCCAAGTCCTGGCTCGCCGAGGACCCCGACCCCGACACCCGCGAGGAGCTCGCCCGGCTCATCGACGCCGGGGACACCGCCGAGATCGCCGCCCGCTTCGCCGGCACCCTCCAGTTCGGCACCGCCGGCCTCCGCGGTGAGCTCGGCGCCGGCCCCATGCGCATGAACCGCTCCGTCGTCATCCGCGCCGCCGCCGGCCTGGCCGCCTACCTCAAGAAGCAGGGCCACACCGGCGGCACGGTCGTCATCGGCTACGACGCCCGTTACAAGAGCGCGGACTTCGCCCTCGATACGGCGGCCGTCATGGTGGGCGCCGGCCTGAAGGCCGCGCTCCTCCCCAAGCCCCTCCCCACGCCCGTCCTCGCCTTCGCGATCCGCCACCTCGGCGCCGTCGCCGGCATCGAGGTCACGGCCAGCCACAACCCGCCGCGCGACAACGGCTACAAGGTCTACCTGGGCGACGGCTCCCAGATCGTGCCGCCCGCCGACGCCGAGATCGCCGCGGAGATCGCCGCCATCCGGACCCTGGACGACGTCCCCCGCCCCTCCGCCGGCTGGGAGACCCTGCGCTACGAGAACATCGTGGGCGCCTACCTGGAGCGCACGGACGCCGTCCTGACCGGCGGCTCCGCCCGCGACGTGCGCGTCGTCTACACGCCCATGCACGGCGTCGGCCGCGACGTCCTGACGGCCGCCTTCGAGCGCGCGGGCTTCCCCGCCCCGACGGTCGTCGCCGCCCAGGCCGAGCCGGACCCGGACTTCCCGACCGTGGTGTTCCCCAACCCGGAGGAGCCGGGCGCCATGGACCTGGCGTACGCCACCGCCCGCGAGGCCCAGCCGGACATCATCATCGCCAACGACCCGGACGCGGACCGCTGCGCCGTCGCCGTGCCCGACGCGGACAGCGTCGAGGGCTGGCGCATGCTGCGCGGCGACGAGGTCGGCGCGCTGCTCGCCACGCACCTGGTGCACAAGAGCGCCCGCGGCACGTTCACCACGACGATCGTCTCGTCCTCCCTCCTCTCCCGCATCGCCGCCGCGAGCACCGGCACGCCGTACACGGAGACGCTGACGGGCTTCAAGTGGCTGGCCCGCGTCGACGGCCTGCGCTACGCCTACGAGGAGGCGCTCGGCTACTGCGTGGACCCCGAGGGCGTCCGCGACAAGGACGGCATCACGGCTGCCCTGCTGGTCGCCGAGCTGGCCGCGGAGCTCAAGGAGTCCGGCCGGACGCTGACCGACCTCCTGGACGACCTGGCGGTCGAGCACGGCCTGCACGCCACGGACCAGCTGTCGGTGCGCGTCCAGGACCTGTCGCTGATCGCGGACGCGATGCGCCGCCTGCGCGAGCAGCCGCCGACGGTCCTCGCGGGCCTGCACGTGACGTCCGCCGAGGACCTGGCGAAGGGCACGGAGTCCCTGCCCCCGACGGACGGCCTGCGCTACCACCTCGCCGGTGACGAGTCGGGGGCCGTCTCGGCCGCCCGGGTGATCGTCCGGCCGAGCGGCACGGAGCCGAAGATCAAGTGCTACCTGGAGGTAGTGGTCCCGGTCGCCGACGCGGCCGCCCTCGCGGGCGCTCGCACCAAGGCGACGGCGGTCCTGGCCGAGATCAAGGCCGACCTGTCGAAGGCCGCGGGCATCTGAACCCGCTGAACCCGTGAAAAAAAGGGGGGCCGGGGCACAGCCCGGGCCCCCCTTTCCTGTGGAAACGGCCGTCAGCCGACCACCAGCAACACCACGAACAAAACCAGCCCCACCCCGGCGGGGACGAGCACCTCGTACGCCCACCGCACGACGACGTCCCCCTGCGCGTCCTCCCGCGAAGCGTTCCGCTCGGCGAGCTCCTGCAGCTCCGCGACGGTCTGGTCGGCGGGAGCCGCCTCCGCCCCGCCCCGGGCCGCCCGCTTCCGCTTCCTCAGCGACACGGGCACCGCCCACAGCTGGTAGGTGGAGCCCCCGGCCAGCACCTCACTGGAGTAACCGGCGCGCACCGCGTCCACCGCGCCCCACGGCAACGTGATCGTCCGGAAGGGATTGCGCACCAGCAGCCGCGAGGCCCCGGCGAAGACGGCCGGCCGCAGCGTGAAGGCAATGATCAGCGGCACGACGCACAGCAGCCCGGCCAGCGCGAGCCAGGGCGTGCTGCCCTCTCCGCGGACGGCGGCGTCGCCGCCCAGCCAGCCGGCGAGGGCGAGCATCAGCACGCCGCCGGCGATGCCGGCGGGCGAGCGGTAGCGCCTGTCGGCGTATTCCTGTTCGGGGCTAGGGCTCGTCATGGGCAGATTGTGCCTGACGCCTCCCGCGGGGGCGGCCGGAGACCGAGCCGAAAACCGCCCCGCACCAGCGGGGGTGTACACGCGCTACGCGCGTAGATATGCTCATCTGGTGACCATGCCCACCACAGTTTCCGCACACGGCAACGACGCCGCGGGGCGGCTGAAGGAGCTGGCGGACGCCACCGCCTCCGACAGTGCGCTGCGCCGCTTCCTGCACGGACTCCCGGGGGTCGACGCGGTCGGGCTGGAGGCCCGCGCCGCCTCCCTCGGCACCCGCTCGATCAAGACCTCGGCGAAGGCGTACGCCATCGACCTGGCGATCTCGATGATCGACCTCACGACGCTCGAGGGTGCCGACACCCCGGGCAAGGTCCGGGCCCTGGCCGCCAAGGCCGTCCACCCCGACCCCACCGACCGCACGACGCCGCGCACCGCCGCCGTCTGCGTCTACCCCGACATGGTGGCGACGGCCAAGGCCGTCCTCGCCGGCACGGACGTGAAGGTCGCCTCCGTCGCCACCGCGTTCCCGGCGGGCCGCGCCGCGCTGCCGGTCAAGCTCGCGGACACCCGCGACGCGATCGGGGCCGGTGCCGACGAGATCGACATGGTCATCGACCGTGGCGCCTTCCTCGCCGGCCGCTACATGGACGTCCTGGAAGAGATCCGCGCCGTCAAGGCCGAGTGCGGCGACAAGGCCCGCCTCAAGGTGATCTTCGAGACGGGCGAGCTGTCGACGTACGACAACATCCGCCGCGCGTCCTGGATCGGCATGCTCGCGGGCGCCGACTTCATCAAGACCTCGACCGGCAAGGTCGCGGTCAACGCCACCCCGGCGAACACCCTGCTGATGCTGGAGGCCGTGCGGGACTTCCGCGCGCTGACCGGCGTGCAGGTCGGCGTGAAGCCGGCCGGCGGCATCCGCACCACCAAGGACGCGATCAAGTTCCTGGTCCTGGTCAACGAGACCGTGGGCGAGGAGTGGCTGGACAACACCTGGTTCCGCTTCGGCGCCTCCAGCCTCCTCAACGACCTGCTGATGCAGCGGCAGAAGCTGAGCACCGGGCGTTACTCCGGTCCCGACTACGTGACGGTGGACTGACCGACATGGCATTTGAATACGCTCCCGCACCCGAGTCGCGCGCGGTCGTCGACATCGCCCCGTCCTACGGCCTGTTCATCGACGGCGAGTTCACCGAGGCGTCCGGCGGCAAGGTCTTCAAGACGATCAGCCCCTCCACCGAGGAGGTGCTCTCCGAGGTCGCCCAGGGCTCCGCGGAGGACGTGGACCGCGCGGTGAAGGCCGCCCGCAAGGCGTTCGAGAAGTGGTCGGCGCTGCCCGGCGCCGAGCGCGCCAAGTACCTGTTCCGCATCGCCCGGATCATCCAGGAGCGCAGCCGCGAGCTGGCCGTCCTGGAGACCCTGGACAACGGCAAGCCGATCAAGGAGACCCGCGACGCGGACCTCCCGCTGGTCGCCGCCCACTTCTTCTACTACGCCGGCTGGGCCGACAAGCTCGACCACGCGGGCTACGGCGCGAACCCCCGCCCGCTGGGCGTCGCGGGCCAGGTCATCCCGTGGAACTTCCCGCTGCTGATGCTGGCGTGGAAGATCGCCCCGGCGCTCGCCACGGGCAACACGGTCGTCCTGAAGCCGGCCGAGACCACCCCGCTGTCGGCGCTGTTCTTCGCGGACATCTGCCGCCAGGCGGGCCTGCCCAAGGGCGTCGTCAACATCGTCACCGGTGACGGCACCACGGGCGCCGCGCTCGTCGCGCACGAGGGCGTCGACAAGGTCGCGTTCACCGGCTCCACGGCGGTCGGCAAGGCCATCGCCCGCACAGTCGCGGGCACGGACAAGAAGCTCACTCTGGAGCTGGGCGGCAAGGGCGCCAACATCGTCTTCGACGACGCCCCGATCGACCAGGCCGTCGAGGGCATCGTCAACGGCATCTTCTTCAACCAGGGCCAGGTCTGCTGCGCGGGCTCGCGCCTGCTGGTCCAGGAGTCGATCCAGGACGAGCTGCTGGACGCCCTCAAGCGCCGTCTGTCCACGCTGCGCCTCGGCGACCCGCTGGACAAGAACACCGACATCGGTGCGATCAACTCCGCCGAGCAGCTGGCCCGGATCACCGAGCTGGCCGACAGCGGCGAGGCCGAGGGCGCCGAGCGCTGGGCCCCGGCGTGCGAGCTGCCGGAGAACGGCTTCTGGTTCCGCCCGACGCTGTTCACGGGCGTCACCCAGGCCCACCGGATCGCCCGCGAGGAGATCTTCGGCCCGGTCCTGTCGGTGCTGTCGTTCCGCACCCCGGGCGAGGCGGTCGCCAAGGCGAACAACTCGCAGTACGGCCTCTCCGCCGGCATCTGGACGGAGAAGGGCTCGCGCATGCTGGCCGTCGCGAGCAAGCTGCGCGCGGGTGTCATCTGGGCCAACACGTTCAACAAGTTCGACCCGACGTCGCCGTTCGGCGGCTTCAAGGAGTCGGGATTCGGCCGCGAGGGCGGCCGCCACGGCCTGGAGGCGTACCTCGATGTCTGATCGGCTCAGTGTCTTCAAGACCTACAAGCTGTTCGTCGGGGGCAAGTTCCCCCGGTCCGAGAGCGGGCGGGTGTACGAGGTGACCGACTCCAAGGGCAACTGGCTGGCCAACGCCCCGCTGTCCTCGCGCAAGGACGCCCGTGACGCGGTCGTCGCGGCCCGCAAGGCCGTCGGCGGCTGGTCCGGCGCGACCGCGTACAACCGCGGCCAGGTCCTCTACCGCGTCGCCGAGATGCTGGAGGGCCGCCGCGACCAGTTCGCCGCGGAGGTCGCCGAGGCCGAGGGCCTGTCCAAGGCGAAGGCCGCGGCCCAGGTGGACGCCGCGATCGACCGCTGGGTCTGGTACGCGGGCTGGACCGACAAGATCGGCCAGATCACCGGCGGGACGAACCCGGTCGCGGGCCCGTTCTTCAACGTCTCCTCCACCGAGCCGACCGGCGTCGTCGCCGTGCTCGCGCCGCAGGAGTCGTCCTTCCTGGGCCTGGTGTCGGTGATCGCCCCGGCGATCGCCACGGGCAACACCGTGGTCGTGGTGGCCTCGGAGAAGGCCCCGCTGCCCGCCCTGTCGCTCGGCGAGGTGCTGGCCACCTCCGACGTCCCGGGCGGCGTCGTGAACGTCCTGTCGGGCCGTACGGCCGAGATCGCGCCGTCGCTGGCCGCGCACCAGGACGTCAACGCGATCGACCTCGCGGGGGCGGACGCCGGCCTCGCCAAGGAGCTGGAGATCGCCGCGGCGGACAACCTCAAGCGCGTGCTGCGTCCACAGGCTGTGGACTGGGCCGCGACCCCGGGCACGGACCGCATGACGGCCTTCCTGGAGACGCGGACGGTCTGGCACCCGACGGGTTCGCTGGGCGCGGGCGGCTCGTCGTACTGAGCCGTGACGGCCTGAGCCGACGCACGGAGGCCGGGGCGGGTCGTGACCCGCTCCGGCCTCCGTGCGTCCGGGCTCAGTGCGCCTTGGGGGCCGCCGCGGGCCGTCCGGTCGGCAGCAACGACGTCAGGTTCCCCGCCACCGGCAGGTCCGTCAGGCTGCCGCCGTTGGAGATCGGCTGCGTGGCCGGCTTGGTGGTGACCGGCTTCATGTTCCCCACCTTCGTGCCCACCGTGTTGTCGAACGGATCGACGGGCGTGCCCGCGAAGGGGTTGGTGCGCAGGGTCTTGGCCGTGTCGAAGACGGCCTCCGCTCCCGCCCCCAGGCCCTTGTTGGCCCCCTCGATCGCGGCGGGGATGTTGGTCTCGCCGAACTGGGCACGGGCCATGCCGGTGCTCGTGCCGCCGTCCATGCCGGTGTCGGCGCTCGCGGAGGCCGCGCCGCCCGCCGCGAAGGCCGCACCCGCCGAGACGGTCAGCCCTACGCGCAGGAGCATCCGGCGCCGCAGCGCCCTCGACTCCTTGCTGGCGGAGCGTGCGTGTCGAGCGTGCGAAGCCATGGCCACCTGCCGGGGTCGTGAAGGGCGGACGAACGACAACGCACAGTATGCGAGTGGTGACGCTGCGCGCACCATGCAACCCATGGGGATCCCCCATCCGGCCCAATGCCTCACACTGGTGTCCCGTGACTCCCCACTTGACCCCCGCGCGCGTCATCCTGCTGACCGGCCCCTCCGGTTCCGGTAAGTCGTCCCTCGCGGCCCGCACCGGGCTGCCCGTCCTCAACCTGGACGACTTCTACAAGGAGGGCACGGACCCGACGCTGCCGCTGCTCGCCGACGGCTCGGGCACCGACTGGGACTCCCCGCTCTCGTGGGACGCGGACGCCGCCGTCGCCGCGATCGACAGCCTGTGCCGGACGTCGCGTGCGGACGTCCCGCTCTACGACATCTCCAGCAGTTCGATCACCGGGGCGAGCGTTCTGGACATCGGGCGCACCCCGCTGTTCATAGCCGAGGGCATCTTCGCGGCCGACATCATCGACCGCTGCCGCGACCTGGGCGTGCTGGCGGACGCCCTGTGCCTGCGCGGCCGCCCCTCCACCACCTTCCGCCGCCGCCTCGTGCGCGACCTGCGCGAGGCCCGCAAGCCGGTGCCGTACCTGGTCCGCCGCGGCCTGCGGCTGATGCGTGCCGAGCGCGGCATCGTGGCCCGTCAGACGGCGCTGGGCGCGTACGCGTGCGGCGGGGAGACGGCGATGGGCCGGATCGCGGCGGCGGCAGCGGGCCACCGCGAGACCATCAAGATCTAGCGGCGCACAGTCGCACTCCGGGGCGCGCAGCGGGCCCCGGACGCGCAGAAGCGGGTCGGGACAGGCCCCCCGGCTGTCCGACCCGCTTCCGCTCCCCCACGGCCCTGTCCGCGCTCCCCCGAGCGCCCCCCGTTCAGGGCCCCTTGTGTCCGTTGTGTCCTGCAGTGCCGCGTCCTTGCTCCGCCCCCGCCCTCAGGCGACGAGCTCGCCGAAGGACTCCAGCTGGTCCCGGCCGGAGCCGATGACCTCGTCGTCGCGCAGGCGGCGCAGCGAGCGCCAGATGCTGCTCTTGACCGTGCCCACGCTGATGTCCAGGATCTCCGCGATCTCCGGGTCCGTGCGGCCCTCGTAGTAGCGCAGGACGAGCATCGTGCGCTGCAGCTCGGGCAGCCGGGCGAGGGCCTGCCACAGGACGGCGCGCAGCTCGGTGCCGCGCATCGCGTCGCCCTCGCCGGGCATCTCCGGCAGTTCCTCGGTCGGGTACTCGTTGAGCTTGCGCCGGCGCCAGGCGCTGATGTGCAGGTTCGTCATGGTGCGGCGCAGGTAGCCGCCGACGGCCGCCTTGTCGGTGATCCGGTCCCAGGCCCGGTAGGTGGAGAACAGCGCGCTCTGCAGCAGGTCCTCCGCCTCGTGCCGGTCGCCGGTCAGGTGGTACGCGGTCGCATACAGGGAGGCCCGGCGCTCCTGGACGTAGGCGGTGAACTCCGCCTCGGCCCGGGACGCCCCCTTGCTCTCCCCCGATGCCCCCGGAGCCGCCCCCGCAGCTCCCTTGGGCTCCCCGTACGTGACCGCGTCGATCGCCACCATGTAGGGCGGCCGCACACGTCCGGTGCCGCGGGCGCACCCCCGCCCGCCCACGGCACCGGACTTCTCCGGGCCCCGTCCGGCGTCGTGCAGGCGCGTGCGAATGACTGCGCTGGTAGTGGTGCTGTGCAGTGTGTTCATCTCGCGCCCCCCGTCGGTGGAGCCAGCCTCGGTCCGATTTCCGTACCGGGCTCCGCTGCCCGATGACCAAAAGCCTGCCGGGCCAGTTTCATCGCGTTGTCCGCCGACTGTCACAGCCCTGCAACAGGCGGCGGGGGGCGGGCGCGGAGGGCGGCCGGTCGAACCACCTGCCCGTCGTAGGCCAGAATGACCACCGTGCCTTCCCTGTTGCTGATCGAGGACGACGACGCCATCCGCACCGCTCTCGAGTTCTCCCTGTCCCGTCAGGGCCACCGTGTGGTGACCGCGGCGACGGGCGAGGACGGCCTGAAACTGCTGCGCGAGCAGCGGCCGGATCTGATCGTGCTGGACGTGATGCTGCCCGGTATCGACGGTTTCGAGGTGTGCCGGCGGATCCGCCGCACCGACCAGCTGCCGATCATCCTGCTCACCGCGCGCAGCGACGACATCGACGTCGTGGTGGGTCTGGAGTCCGGTGCCGACGACTACGTGGTCAAGCCCGTGCAGGGCCGGGTGCTCGACGCCCGGATCCGTGCAGTGCTGCGCCGCGGCGAGCGCGAGACCAACGACTCGGCCGCGTTCGGCTCGCTGGTCATCGACCGCTCCGCGATGACGGTCACCAAGAACGGCGAGGAGCTCCAGCTCACGCCGACCGAGCTGCGGCTGCTGCTGGAGCTCAGCCGCCGGCCCGGCCAGGCCCTCTCCCGGCAGCAACTGCTGCGGCTGGTCTGGGAACACGACTACCTCGGCGACTCCCGGCTGGTCGACGCCTGTGTGCAGCGGCTGCGGGCCAAGGTCGAGGACGTCCCGTCGTCCCCGACCCTGATCCGCACCGTGCGCGGCGTCGGCTACCGCCTGGACGCTCCGCAGTGACCGGACGCGTACGACGCTGGACGGCCGCCCGTAACGTGATGAAGCTGAGTCTGCGCCGGATAAGCCTGCGGCTGCGGCTGATGCTCGTCTTCGCCCTGGTCGCCCTGGCCGCAGCCGTCTCCGCGTCCGCCATCGCCTACTGGCTCAACCGCGACGCGGTGCTCACCCGCACCCAGGACGCGGCCCTCGACGACTTCCGCAAGTCCCTGCAGGACAACACCGGCACGCTGCCGCTCGGGCCGACCTGCCAGGAGCTGCAGGCGGCGGCCGAGCGGATGGCGGCCACCTCGCAGAAGTACGAGGTGCTGCTGATCGACACCGGCGAGGGCGGCCGGGCCTGCGCTGCACCCTCCGACCGCGACCTGTTCTCGCTCAAGGTCGTGCCGAAGTCGCTGCAGGCGGCCGTCAACCGCGAGCGGCGCGTCGACGACTCCAACCGCTACGCGTACCACCTGTACTGGCAGCGGATCACGCTGGACGGCAAGCCGTACCTGGTGGGCGGCGCGAAGGTGATCGGCGGCGGCCCGACGGGCTACCTGCTGAAGTCCCTGGAGAACGAGCGCGCCGACCTCAACTCGCTGGCCTGGTCGCTGGGCATCGCCACGGCCCTGGCGCTGATCGGCTCCGCGCTGCTCGCGCAGGCCGCCGCCTCGACCGTGCTGCGGCCCGTGCAGCGGCTCGGCGACGCGGCCCGCCGGCTCGGCGAGGGCAAGCTGGACACCCGGCTGCACGTGTCGGGCACGGACGAGCTGGCCGACCTGTCGCGCACCTTCAACAGGACCGCGGAGTCGCTGGAGAAGCGCGTCGAGGAGCTCAGCGCCCGGGAGGCGGCGAGCCGCCGCTTCGTCGCGGACATGTCGCACGAGCTGCGGACCCCGCTCACGGCCATCACGGCCGTGACCGAGGTGCTGGAGGACGAGGCGGACAACCTCGATCCGATGATCGCCCCGGCGGTGCAGCTCGTGGTGAGCGAGACCCGCAGGCTGAACGACCTGGTGGAGAATCTGATGGAGGTCACCCGCTTCGACGCGGGCACGGCCCGGCTCGTGCTGGACGACGTGGACGTCGCCGACCAGGTCACCGCCTGCATCGACGCCCGCGCCTGGCTGGACGCCGTCGAGCTGGACGCCGAGCGCGGCATCGTGGCCCGGCTCGACCCGCGCCGCCTGGACGTCATCCTGGCCAACCTCATCGGCAACGCCCTCAAGCACGGCGGCTCCCCGGTGCGCGTCTCGGTCCGCACCGAGGACGACGCGCTGCGCATCGACGTGCGCGACCACGGCCCCGGCATCCCCGAGGAAGTGCTGCCGCACGTCTTCGACCGCTTCTACAAGGCGAGCGCCTCCCGTCCGCGGTCGGAGGGCAGCGGCCTCGGCCTGTCCATCGCCCTGGAGAACGCCCACATCCACGGCGGCGAGATCACCGCGGCCAACTCCCCCGAGGGCGGCGCGGTCTTCACCCTGACCCTGCCGCGGGACGTCTCGGGCCTGGAGGACCAGCCGGCCGGCGACCGGGACGGCGGCAACGGGAAGGGCGGCCGGTGAGAAGAACCCTGCGCAGCGCCGCCCTGGCCCTGGCCCTGCTGGGCTCGGCCACGGCGTGCGGCATCCGCGGCACCGCCGTGCCGGTGGACGCGGGCGGCGCGCCCTCCCGTGCGTCGTGCGTCGTGCGGCCCGGGCACGCCATCCCCTCGGGCGCCGCGACCGTGACCGTCCAGCTGGAGTGCACCTCGCAGCTGGTGCCCGTCACGCGCGCGGTCGCCGAGACCTCCGAGGACAGCGTGGCCGTCGCCCGGGTCCTGCTGCAGGAGCTGCGCGAGGCGCCCGCGAACGAGGAGGCCGAGGTGGGGATGTCCACGGCCGTGCCGCAGCGGCTGACCGTCGCCGGGCAGCGCCCCGGCGACCCGGCGGGCACGCTGCGGCTGAGCCGGGAGCCGGGCGAGCTGCCGCAGGTCGGCCTCGCCCAGCTCGTGTGCACGTACGCCGGGACGGCCGCGGCCGACGGCAAGCGGTCGGTGATCCTGGGCGGGCCGGCCGACGAGCCCCCCAAGAGCTTCGCCTGCACCGACGAGCTCAGGGTGCACCCGGACAGCGCGAACATCACGGGAACCCCGGTCTCCTAGGGCCGCGGCGGGCCCCGCGGGCTCCGCATGTCACCGGTGACGCTCCGTGTCCGCGCTCCGTCGCCACTCCCGTCGCCGTCGGCCGGAACCGTGCGACCGGCGCACCGCGTCATGTGGGGCGTGCAGGGTCATGGTTACGGCGGTACGCCCGCCCTCCGATACCGCTACCGCGTCGCGGGCTGCGTGTTGCTCGTCGCCCATCTGCTGGCGGTCGTCTGGCTCGCCCTGCGGCCGCTGACGGTGCCCTGGGTGTCCGCCTCGCACCTGGAACCGCTGGCCACGATCCGTGCCGACCTCGCCCTCGGGCCGTGGGAGGCCACGCGGGCCATAGGGGCGGGGGTGCTGCCGCTGGCCCCGCTGGGCGTGCTGCTGCCCTGGGCCAGGGGCCGGGTGGCCGCGTCGTCGCTGGGCTCGCTGACCCGCACCGTCTTCACCGCCGCGATGGTCTCGCTGACGCTGCAGGTGGTGCAGAGCGGCGTCGTGGGCCAGGTGCTGGACGTGGACGCGCTCCTGCTGAACGTGACGGGGGTGGCGGCCCTGCACCTGGCCGTCGTCCCCGCGGTCAGGGCCCGTCTCCGCCGCAGGGGTGAGGAACCCCGCCCGGAACCCATACGCCGGGAGGAGACCCCTCAGGGTGTCACCCCGACGATCCCCAGGGTGGGGATCGCCCCTTAGGCCGACGTTCCGGCCGGGCCCGCGGACATAACGTGGAGTTATCGGGAAGCCGACGGAAGAGACGGGAAAAACGTTCCCGCGCCGTATCGGTCCCCCGTCAGACGAGGAGTCGCCGCCATGTCCGCCAAGCTGGTCCGTCCCCGCAACCACAGGATGATCGCCGGGGTGTGCGCCGGTCTGGCCGAGCGCTTCGGAATGTCCCGCACGACGATGCGGGTGATCTTCCTGCTCTCGTGCCTGCTGCCCGGCCCGCAGTTCCTGCTCTACATCGCCCTGTGGATCCTGCTGCCCTCGGAGAACTCGCACCAGGGCCACGGCGGGGCGGCGCATTCCTGGTAAAGCATCCCGGTAAAGGGTCCTGGTAAGGGGTCCCGTAAGGGCTCCTGCCGAAAGCCTTCTGTACGCAGAACGGCGGGCCGTCCCCCGGACATCGCGTCCGGGGGACGGCCCGCCGTCGTACGGCTCGTACGGGCGGGGCGGGCGGGACGGCCCGCGAGGATCAGCCGCCGATGCCCGACACCGGCAGGCTGCCGAGCGGCAGCCCGGACAGGGGCGCCAGCAGGCCGCCGTTGCCCTTGTTGTCGGCCGGGACGGCCTTGGTCGCGCTCTTCGGGGCGAGCGGCGTCGCCAGCTGCGGCGCCACGGCCTTGTCCACAGCCTGGGCCGGGGCCTGCAGCATGCCGCTCTGGATCGCGCGGTCCGCCGCGGAGACGACCGGCCCGCCCGCGGGGGCGACCTGGGCGACCTGCTGGATGGGCAGTCCCGCCGTCGTGGTGCGGGCGGTGGTCGTGAGCGATTCGACGGCACCGGCGCTGCCGGCCGCCTGCGCGCTCCCCGCCGCGGCGGCGGCGAAGGCGACTCCGAGGGCGGCGGCACCGAGAGTCCTGAAGGTTCCGAGCTTCATCTGAATTCTGTCCTCGCGACGGGGATTCTTGAGCGGCACTGAAACCTAGCCACGACTTCCCGGCCGCCGCAATCAGTGACACGGCCGGGACTCGAAAGTCCCGGCCGTCGCACGGTATTCCCCGCAAATTCACCGTCCGTTGCGGCCGGTGAAGACTTCGCTGGTCAGAAAGGCCCGCCCGGGCCTACTGGAAGAGCCATTCCGACTTGATCTCGGCGTAACCCGGCTTGATCACGTCATTGATCATGGCCAGACGTTCGTCGAATGGGATGAATGCGGACTTCATCGCGTTGACGGTGAACCACTGCATGTCGTCCAGCGTGTAGCCGAAGGCCTTCACCAGGTGCTCGAATTCACGGCTCATGCTGGTGCCGCTCATCAGGCGATTATCGGTGTTGATGGTCGCCCGGAAATGCAGTTTACGGAGCAGTCCGACCGGGTGCTCTTCGTACGAGCTGGCCGCACCGGTCTGCAGATTCGAGGTGGGGCACATCTCCAGCGGAATGCGCTTGTCCCGGACGTAGGAGGCGAGGCGGCCCAGCTCGGCCTTCCCGTCCTCGCCGATCTCGATGTCGTCGATGATGCGGACGCCGTGGCCGAGCCGGTCCGCGCCGCACCACTGGAGCGCCTGCCAGATCGACGGCAGGCCGAACGCCTCGCCCGCGTGGATGGTGAAGTGGTTGTTCTCGCGCTTGAGGTACTCGAACGCGTCCAGGTGGCGGGTGGGAGGGAAGCCCGCCTCGGCGCCCGCGATGTCGAAGCCGACGACGCCGGAGTCGCGGTAGCGGTTCGCGAGTTCGGCGATCTCCAGGGCGCGGGCGGCGTGCCGCATGGCGGTCAGCAGCGCGCCCACGCGGATGCGGTGGCCGTTGGCCTTCGCACGGCGCTCGCCCTCGCGGAAGCCCTCGTTGACGGCCTCCACGACCTCTTCGAGGGTGAGGCCGGCCTCCAGGTGCTGCTCCGGTGCATAGCGCACCTCGGCGTAGACGACGCCGTCCTCGGCCAGGTCCTCGGCGCACTCCGCGGCGACCCGGACGAGGGCGTCACGGGTCTGCATCACGGCGCAGGTGTGCGCGAAGGTCTCCAGGTAGCGCTCCAGCGAGCCGGAGTCGGCCGCCTCGCGGAACCAGACGCCCAGCTTGTCCGCGTCGGTCTCCGGCAGACCGGTGTAGCCCGTCTCGCGGGCCAGGTCCACGATCGTGCCCGGGCGCAGGCCGCCGTCCAGGTGGTCGTGCAGCAGGACCTTGGGGGCGCGGCGGATCTGTTCGGGGTTCGGTTGGGAGTTGGTCTCGGTCGTCATTTCGGCACTCTAGCCCCTACGCGCGTAGATATCGGCGAACGATACGGAACGGTGACCCGTCGGCGGGGTGGACACCACCGGTCCTTCTGCCATCGTTTCTGCCATGGCTCAGCAAGCGTTGCCTCAACGGGATCCGGAAGGAACGCACGGACGGCCGAACGCGCCGCGGAAGAGCGGGGATACGGCGCGGCTGGGAAAGCCGCTCGGCGCCGGACGCACGGTGCACGGGGTCGCCCTGCTGCTCCCCGGCGGCCGCGCCGAGGGCACCGGCAGGCCCTCCCCGCTGACCCTCGCGGCGCAGCGGCCCCTGGCCCGCCGGCTGGCCCGGGCGTGCGCCGAGGAGGGTCTGGTCACGCACGTCGTCCACTACCGGCGGCGCGGGTGGAACGGTTCGGCGGCCGACCCGGTGCGGGACGCCGGCTGGGCGGCGGACGAGGTGGTGCGGCGCTACGGCGACGTGCCTGTCTGCCTCGTCGGCACCGGCATGGGCGGCCGGGCCGCGCTGCAGGCCGCGGGGCACCCGGCGGTGGCCGCGGTGCTGGCGGTCGCGCCGTGGCTGCCGGAGCCCCGGGAGCTGCTGGAGCCGGATCCGGTGCGGCAGCTCTGCGGGCGGCGGGTGCTGATCGTCCACGGCACGAACGACGAGCTCACGGACCCCGACCTGTCCTTCCGGCTCGCCCAGCGGGCGAAGAAGGCCAACCGCGACGTGTGCCGCTTCGAGGTCCACTCGGACGGGCACGGGCTGCGGCAGCACCGGGCGGAAGTCCAGTCGCTCGTGGTCGACTTCGTCCGCGGCACGCTCTTCGGCCACCACTTCGCCCGCCCGGTGGCGGACGCCCTGGCGGCTCCGCCGCCCCTCGGCCTGCGCATGCCGCTCGCCTCCGGGTTCGGGGCGAGCCTGGGGTACTGAGGGGCTTCAGCGGGGCAGCAGTTGCCCCCTGCGCGAGAGCAGGAAGCGCTTGAAGGCCGCCACCGGTGGTGTGTCGGGGTGGCCGTCCAGCCAGGCCACGCCGATCTCGCGGAAGGCGCGCGGCGCGGTGACCGTGAGCTCGGCGACGCCGGGCCGCGGGACGGCGGGCGGGGGCAGCAGGGCCACGCCCAGACCCGCCGCGACGAGGCCGCGCAGCGTCTCCGCCTCCTCGCCCTCGAAGGCGATCTTCGGGGTGAACCCGGCCTCCGCGCACACCGCGTCGGTGATGCGCCGCAGCCCGTACCCGGGTTCGAGGGTGACGAAGAGCTCGGAGGCGGCCTCGGCGAGGCGGATGCGCTTGCGGGAGGCGAGGGGGTGGTCGTCGGGGACGACCAGGCGCAGCTTCTGCTCGTCCAGGCGGCGGGAGACGAGGTCCGGGGCGTCGGGCACGGGCGAGGTGAGGCACAGGTCGAGCTCGCCGTCGCGCAGGCGTTCCAGCATGGACTCGCCGTAGCTCTGCACGAGCTGGAACCGGACGCGCGGGTGGTCGGCGCGGAAGGCGCGGATGAGCTCGGGTACGGTCTCGGAGCCGAGGGTGTGCAGGAAGCCGAAGGCGACCTTGCCGGCGGCGGGGTCGGCGTCCGCCCGTACGGACTCCGCGGCGCGGTCGACCTCGGACAGGGCGCGCTCGACGGTGGCGAGGAAGGTGCGGCCGGCCGCGGTCAGGGAGACCGTGCGCCCGTGGCGGGCGAACAGGGCGACGCCCAGGTCGTCTTCGAGGCGGGCGACCGAACGGCTGAGCGTGGACTGCGGCATGCCGAGCTGCTGCGCGGCGCGCGTGACGTGCTCGTGGCGGGCGACGGCCACGAACTGCGCGAGCCGCGGAGTGAGCGTGACCGCCCAGGAATCGGCCTCGACATCGACTGTTACGGGGATGTCTTTTTCATTGCCGCCCGGTGACAAGGACCGCCGCGACCTGTACTCATGCAACACAGGATCGATTATCGCCATTCTGTGCATTGGACGCATCAGCCCAGGGTGCCTACGGTTTTTTACATGCCTCCTGCCGATACCGGGGCATCCAGCGTCATCGTGCGCTCGGGTGCCTCTGCTCTGTCGTCCCTTCACTCCTCTCACTCCGATGACACCCGGCTGGATCCGGGCGGCCCCGGCTACCGCCGGATGAGCTTCGCCCTCTTCGCCGCGGGCGTCGCCACGTTCGCCCTCCTCTACTCCACGCAGGCGCTGCTGCCGGCCATCTCCGCCGGCCTCGGGGTGACGGCCGATCAGGCCAGCTGGACGGTCTCCGCCGCGACGGGCGGCCTCGCCCTCGCGGTCGTCCCGCTCAGCGCGCTCTCCGAGCGCTTCGGCCGCCGCACGATGATGACCGTCTCGCTGTGCGTGGCCGCGTGCGTGGCCCTGCTGGTGCCGCTCGCGCCGAGCCTGGGCTGGCTGGTGGCGCTGCGTGCGGTGCAGGGTGCGGCGCTGGCCGGGGTGCCGGCGTCGGCGATGGCCTACCTCGCGGAGGAGGTCCGGCCGAAGGCGCTGATCGGCGCGATCGGACTGTTCGTGGCGGGCAACAGCATCGGCGGCATGACGGGCCGCATCCTCGCGGGCTGGGTGGCCCAGGCGTGGGGCTGGCGGGCCGGCCTGGCCGCGGTGGGCGCCCTCGCGCTGGTCTGCGCGCTGGCCTTCCGGGTGATGATCCCGCGGGCGCGCCATTTCCGGCCTGCGGCGGTGTCGCCGCGCAGCCTGGCCCGGACGGTGGGCGGTCACCTCTCCGACCCGCTGCTGCGTCGCCTGTACGCGATCGGCGCGCTGTTCATGACGGTCTTCGGCGCGGTCTACACGGTGATCGGCTACCGCCTGGCGGAGGCGCCGTTCTTCCTCCCCCAGGGCGTCGTGGGCTCGATCTTCCTGGTCTTCCTGGTGGGTACGGCGTCCTCGGCCGCGGCCGGGCAGCTGGTCGGCCGGCTGGGCCGCCGCGGGGCGCTCTACCTGGCGGTGAGCACGACGACGCTGGGCCTGCTGCTGTCGCTGGCGTCGTCGCTGCTCGCGGTCCTGGCGGGCCTGGTCCTCATCACGGCGGGCTTCTTCGCGGGCCACGCGGTGGCGTCGTCCTCGGTCAGCCGCGCCGCGAAGACGGGCCGCGCCCAGGCGTCGGCGCTCTACCAGACGGCCTACTACCTGGGCTCGTCGGTCGGCGGCACGCTCGGCGCGATGGCCTTCGGCGCGGCGGGCTGGGACGGCACGGTGGTCCTGGGCCTGCTGGCGATGGTGGGCGCGGCGTCGATCACGCTGTACGCGACGCGGCGGGCGCTCGTGGAGCGGCGCCGCGAGGCGGCGGTCCGGGCGTAGCCCGGGGGCCGTATGGCCCGGAGGGGCCGTGGTCCCACTACCTGTCCTGGTGGGCACACGGCCCCTCCGCTGTCCTCAGACGGCTGGGAAAAGAGACGTGTCGATTTCGATGTCGAACGGCTTAGGCAAGTGAATCCCATCTCCGTACTTCACGGTTTCCAGCACCCGGTAGGTGCCGCCTTCAGGCTCGCCGTAGAGCGTCGCCGTTGGCCTTCCTGAGTGCCACGGGTCAAGCAGGAGATACAAGGGCACGCCTGCCTGCGCATAGCCGTGCACCTTCTCCACCCGGTCGTGGTTGGCGTTACTCCGAGAGGTGATCTCCACGATGAGCTTCGCCGCGCCGGCAGAGAGCCGCTGGCGGGGGGGCGGTAGGAGCTTCTTCGGGATGACGGCCAAGTCAGGGACGTAGAGGCCGAGTCGATCCGGGACTACAAGTCCCTGAGTCTGATAGATCCCCCAGTCCCGCGGAATGACGCTGTACAGCGCGCGCTGCAGCTCGTCCGCAGTGTCGTTGTGGTCGCTCTCCGGTGGTGGTGCCACGGTGATGATCCCCTCGATGATCTCCACCTTGCAGCCCTCCGGAGGGTTGACCCCCTCCCAGGTCCGAAGCGCTTGCTCCCACTCGGATTCATCCGCGCAGCGGGGGCGTTCCGCGATCACTGCTGCCATGGTGTGCTCCTCAATCGGTACATCACCGACCCCAGCATGCCGAACGGGACCGGTGGAGGTCCACCGATCCCGTTCACCCGTACGAGTAGCGACAGCTAGCGCCTACGCGATCCGGTCCAGCACGATCGGGTTCGCCGTGAAGTCCGTGCCCGCCGGGGCGATCTCCACGCCGCCGTCGAGCGCGGCCAGCGCGTAGTCGAACTTCTCCGGGGTGTCCGTGTGGAGGGTCATCAGGGGCTGGCCCTCGGTGACCTTCTCGCCCGGCTTGGCGTGCATCTCGATGCCCGCGCCGAACTGGACCGGGTCCTCCTTGCGGGCGCGGCCCGCGCCGAGGCGCCAGGCGGAGACGCCGACGGCGTAGGCGTCCAGCTTGGTGAGGACGCCGGAGGCGGTCGCCTTCACGACGTGCTGCTCGCGGGCCACCGGGAGCACCGCGTCCGGGTCGCCGCCCTGGGCCTGGATCATGCGGCGCCAGTGGTCCATGGCGGTGCCGTCGCGCAGCGCCTTGGCCGGGTCGGCGTCCTTGATGCCGGCCGCGTCGAGCATCTCGCGGGCCAGGGCGATGGTCAGCTCGACGACGTCCGCCGGGCCGCCGCCGGCCAGGACCTCGACCGACTCGCGGACCTCGAGGGCGTTGCCCGCGGTGAGGCCGAGCGGGGTGGACATGTCGGTGAGCAGCGCGACCGTCTTGACGCCGTGGTCGGTGCCGAGGCCGACCATCGTGGAGGCCAGCTCGCGGGCGTCCTCGATGTTCTTCATGAAGGCGCCGGAGCCGACCTTCACGTCGAGGACGAGCGAGCCCGTGCCCTCGGCGATCTTCTTGGACATGATGGAGGACGCGATCAGCGGGATCGCCTCGACCGTGCCGGTGACGTCGCGCAGGGCGTAGAGCTTCTTGTCGGCGGGGGCCAGGCCGTCGCCGGCGGCGCAGATGACGGAGCCGACGTTGCGCAGGACGTCCATCATCTCGTCGTTCGAGAGGAGGGCGCGCCAGCCGGGGATGGACTCCAGCTTGTCGAGCGTGCCGCCGGTGTGGCCGAGGCCGCGTCCGGACAGCTGCGGCACGGCCGCGCCGCAGGCCGCGACGAGGGGGGCCAGCGGCAGGGTGATCTTGTCGCCGACGCCGCCCGTGGAGTGCTTGTCCGAGGTCGGCATGGGGAGCGAGGAGAAGTCCATGCGCTCGCCGGACTTGATCATCGCGGCGGTCCAGCGGGCGATCTCGGCCCGGTCCATGCCGTTGAGCAGGATGGCCATCGCGAGCGCGGACATCTGCTCGTCGGCGACCTCGCCGCGCGTGTACGCGTCGATGACCCAGTCGATCTGCTCGTCGGTCAGACGAGCGCGGTCGCGCTTGGCGCGGATCACGGAAATGGCGTCCATCAGCACATTTTCCTTAAGTTCGTAGTCCTCAGGTCTTTCCGGGGCCGGAAAGTGACCCGGAGGGGTTGCATCAGCAACCCCTCCGGCGCTTAGGGACATCTTTAACGATTCAGGTCAGCGGGCCCAAACGCATCCGGCAGGAGCTCCGCCAGCGGCCGGATGCCGCTGGTCGTGTCCACAGCCAGCTCGGGGCCGCCGTGCTCCCACAGGAGCTGGCGGCAGCGCCCGCAGGGCATGAGGACGTTGCCGTGCCGGTCGCAGCAGGTGAAGGCCACGAGCCGGCCGCCGCCCGTGGCGACCAGCTCGGAGACCATCCCGCACTCGGCGCACAGGGCGACGCCGTAGGCCGCGTTCTCCACGTTGCAGCCGGTCACGGTGCGGCCGTCGTCCACGAGGGCCGCCGCGCCGACGGGAAAGCCGGAGTACGGGGCGTAGGCCCGGGACATCGCGTCCCGGGCCTGCCCGCGCAGCTCCTCCCAGTTGGGGGAAGAGGTCACTTTCCTTGGCCCTTCCGGTAGGGCTTGCCGTTCGCCTTGGGCATCCGCAGGCGTTGCGAGGACACCGCCAGGACGAGCAGCGTGGCCACGTAGGGGGTCGCGACGACGAGCTCCAGCGGCACGGTGTCGGTCGTGGCGTACCAGACGACCAGCAGGGCGCCGATCACACCGGCGATGACCGCGGCACGCATCTTGCCGACCTTCAGGCGCCATGCGGCGACGCCGATCAGGAGCACGGCCAGGAGCAGCAGCAGCGCGTGGACGGTCGGGCCGCCGGCGCGCAGCTGGAGGCTGTCCATGAAGCCGAACAGGCCGGCGCTCATGGCCACGCCGCCCGGCCGCCAGTTGCCGGAGATCATGGTCGCGAGACCGATGTAGCCGCGGCCGGCGGTCTGGCCGTCGGAGTACATGTGCGTGCCGATGGCGAGGAACGCGCCGCCGAGGCCCGCGAGGGCGCCGGAGACGACCACGGCCGCGTACTTGTAGGTGTAGACGTTGACGCCGAGGGACTCGGCGGCCACCGGGCTCTCACCGCACGAGCGCAGGCGCAGACCGAAGGCGGAGCGCCACAGCACGTAGAAGGTGAGGACGAACAGCAGCGCGGCGACGATCGTCAGCCACGAGACGCCGGTGGTGAGGCCGCGGACCATGCCGGCGACGTCGGAGACGAAGAACCAGTGGTGCTTCTCGATGTCGCCGAGCCAGTCGGACAGGCCGGGGATGGAGAAGTCCGGCATGTTCTCCATGACGGGCGACTGCTTGTCGTTGCCGCCCGCCTCCTGGGCCGCGCTGCCCTCCGCGCCGAACCACAGCTTGGCGAGGTACTGCGTGACGCCGAGGGCCAGGATGTTCATGGCCACACCGGAGATGATCTGGTCGACGCCGAAGGTGACGGTGGCGACGGCGTGCACGAGGCCGCCGAGGGCACCGCCGACGATGCCGGCGAGCGCCGCGGCCCAGGGGCCGTGCTGCCAGCCGATCCAGCCGGCGCAGAAGGTGCCGAGCATCATCATGCCTTCGAGGCCGATGTTGACGACGCCCGCGCGCTCGGCCCACAGCCCGCCGAGGCCGGCGAGGCCGATCGGCACGGCGGCGGCCAGCGCGGAGCTGTACTGGCCGGAGGAGGTCAGGTCGTTGGCGTCCGTGATCATCCGCAGGGCGGAGAGCAGGAGCAGGGCGCCCGCGATCATCAGGAGGACGACGGGGTAGGAGAGCTTGCGCCGCTCCTTGCCGTCCTTGTTCTTGCTGCTCAGTCGCCCGGCGAGGGCGGCGGTGAAGGTGGTGCTCACGCGGAAACCTCCGCCTTGTCGCTCTTACGGGCCTGGGCGGCGAGCTCCTCGCCGACCTTGCGCTGCTGCATCTTGAGGCCGTACCGGCGCACGAGCTCATAGGCGATGACGACGCACAGGACGATGACGCCCTGCATCACGCCGACGATCTCCTGGGCGTAGCCCTCGAACTCCAGCTGGGTGCTGGTGCGGTCCAGGAAGCCCCACAGGAGGGCGCCGGCCACCATGCCGATGGGGTGGTTGCGGCCCAGGAGGGCGATGGCGATACCGGTGAAGCCGATGCCGGTGGGGAAGTCGGTGCCGTAGTTGTACGAGACGCCGAGCAGGGTCGGCATGCCGACGAGGCCGGCCATGGCGCCCGAGAGCAGCATGGCGGTGATCACCATGCGCTTGACGCTCACGCCGGAGGCGTGGGCGGCGGACTCGGACTGGCCCACGGTACGCAGGTCGAAGCCGAAGCGGGTGCGGCCGAGCACGAACCAGTAGGCGATGCCGGCCAGCGCCGCGACGACGACGAAGCCGTAGATCGGCTTGGGCTGGGTCGGGATCTCGAAGAAGTGCGCCGCGTCGGGCAGGTAGGGCGTGTGGACCAGGTTGCCCTCCTTCTCCGCGAGACGGCCGTCCTTCAGGAAGTAGGCGATGACCGAGGCGCCGATGGCGTTCAGCATGATCGTGCTGATCACCTCGCTGACGCCGCGGGTGGTCTTCAGCAGACCGGCGATGCCCGCCCAGAGGGCGCCCACCAGCATCGCGACGATGATGATGACCGGGATCTGGATGATGCCGGGCAGCGTGAGCGCGCCACCGACGACGGCGGCGAAGAAGGCCGCGATGCGGTACTGCCCGTCGACGCCGATGTTGAAGAGGTTCATCCGGAAGCCGATGGCGACGGCCAGCGCGGACAGGTAGTACGGGGTGGCCTTGTTGATGATCCAGACCTGGCTGTCGCTCTTCGAGCCGTAGTCGACCATCACCTGGAAGGCGTGGAACGGGTCCTTGCCGGTGGCGGCGATGATGATCGAGGTGAGCACCAGGGCGGCCACGACGGCCAGGACCGGGGCGGCGATGCCCAGGATCAGCTTGTTCTTGTCGAACTTCTTCACTTCTCGTCACCCTCCCCCGCGGCCTTGTCGGTGGCGTTCTCTTCGTCGCCGGCGACGTCGGTGCCGCCCTCGGCGGCGGTCTTCTCTCCGCCGGTGGCGGTCTCCTCGCCGTCCTCGGTGTGCTCGAGGTGGCCGGTTGCGGCGCCGGTCATGGCCGAGCCCAACTCCTCCGGGGTGATCGTGGCGGGGTCGGCGTCGGCGACCAGGCGGCCGCGGAACATCACCCGCAGGGTGTCGGAGAGCCCGATCAGCTCGTCCAGGTCGGCGGAGATCAGCAGCACCGCCAGGCCCTCGTGTCGCGCCTCGCGGATCTGGTCCCAGATCTGCGCCTGCGCACCGACGTCCACGCCCCGGGTGGGGTGCGCGGCGATGAGCAGCTTGGGCGCGTGGCTCATCTCGCGGCCGACGATCAGCTTCTGCTGGTTGCCGCCGGACAGGGAGGCCGCGGTGACCTCGATGCCGGGCGTGCGCACGTCGTACTCGCGCACGATGCGCTCGGTGTCGGTGCGGGCGGCCTTGTTGTCGAGGACGCCGCGCTTGCTGTTGGGCTTCTCGGTGACGTGACCGAGGATGCGGTTCTCCCACAGCGGGGCTTCCAGCAGCAGGCCGTGACGGTGGCGGTCCTCGGGGATGTAGCCGATGCCGTCCTCGCGCCGCTTGCGCGTCGGCACGTGGCTGATGTCGGCTCCGTCGAGGGTGATCGTGCCGCCGTCGGGGTCGCGCATGCCCATGATGGCCTCGACGAGCTCGGCCTGGCCGTTGCCCTCCACGCCGGCGATGCCCAGGACCTCGCCCTTGTGGATGGTCAGCGAGATGCCGTCGAGCACCGCGCGGACCACGCCGTCGGGGTCGGTCGCCGACAGGTGCAGCCCGTCCACCTTCAGCATCTCGACGTCGGTGACCGTCGACTCGCGGGTCTCCGGCGAGGGCAGCTCGCTGCCGACCATCAGCTCGGCGAGCTGCTTGGGGGTGGTCTCGCTGGGGACCGCGGTGCCGACGGTGGTGCCGCGGCGGATGACGGTGATGTCGTCCGCGACGGAGAGCACCTCGCCGAGCTTGTGCGAGATGAAGATGACCGTGAGGCCCTCGGACTTGAGCTCGCGCAGGTTGTCGAAGAGCGCGTCGACCTCCTGCGGGACCAGCACCGCGGTCGGCTCGTCGAGGATCAGCGTGCGGGCGCCGCGGTAGAGGACCTTGAGGATCTCCACGCGCTGGCGGTCGGCGACACCGAGGTCCTCCACGAGGGCGTCGGGGCGCACGCCCAGGCCGTACGCGTCGGAGATCTCCTTGATCTTCGCGCGGGCCTTGCCGCCGATGCCGTGCAGCTTCTCGGCGCCCAGGACGACGTTCTCCAGGACGGTGAGGTTGTCGGCGAGCATGAAGTGCTGGTGCACCATGCCGATGCCGCGCGCGATGGCGTCGCTCGGGCTGTGCAGGGTGACCTGCTCGCCGTCGAGCGTGATGGTGCCCTCGTCCGGCTTCTGCATGCCGTAGAGGATCTTCATCAGGGTCGACTTGCCGGCGCCGTTCTCGCCGCAGAGGGCGTGGACGGTGCCGCGGCGGACCGTGAGGCGGATGTCGTGGTTGGCCACGACACCGGGGAACCGCTTGGTGATGCCCTCGAGTTCTACTGCGGGGGCCTGCGTACCTGCGGGTTCGGTACTGGTGGACGCTTTGATGGCGCACTCTCCTCGGGGAAGGGAGCGGGAGGAAGAAGAGGAACCGCCCGGGCGGGGACCGGGTGAAGCTCCTTGGGGCGGGGGCGACGCTACACGCGTCAACGGGATGCTACGCGCGTAGCGTTGGCCGCAGCGCCCCCAGCCGGGGGCCGGGGGCGTGTGTACGGGCCCGGTGGAGAG
>NZ_JBAMDC010000509.1:0-4008 GCF_036961605.1 Streptomyces sp. KLMMK | reverse complement strand
TGGAGTTCCTCCTGCCCACGGGCCTGGACGCCCGGCACTCCTACGTCAGCGAGCTCTACGCCGCCGACCAGCGCTTCCACGGGCTGTTCGGCGCGATCGAGATCGTCACCGCCCTGCTCGTGGCCGCGGGGGCGGCCCCCCTCCCGCGCCCGCCCGGAAGCAGCCGCTGCGTCCTCGCGAGCCGCTGGTCGCTGGTCGCCTTCGCCGCGTCCTCCGTGGCGGACGTCATCGTGCCGATGCGCTGCGCCCCCTCGGTGAACAGCGTCTGCGAGGTGGTCAACCCCTTGCACACGGCCACCAGCGCACTGGCCCACGCGGCGCTGTTCGCCTCGATGGCGCTGATGGTGGCGGCCGCGGCGGGGGGCACCCGGTGGCCGCTGGTGCGCCGCTGGGGGCCGTGGGTCCTGGCCGCGGCCCTGACGACTGCGCTGCTCACGGTCGGACCGCTGTTCGGCCGGCCGGGCTGGCACGGCGTCCCGCAGCGCGCACACCTGGTGCTCGTCGGGGTATGGCTCGCCCTGCTGGCCGCCTCGTTCGCAGGTCCGGCCGGAACCGGTCGGCACAGGAGTACGTGACGATCGAATCTGGTCGATTGTGCAGGAGGGTGAAGGCCTCCGGAGGCTCGCCGTCCGCTCGGACACCGCGGGATCCGTCCGGAAATCGAACCTGATCAGGAACCCATCGAACGGAGCGAGTTCACTTCTGCCCGAACCTGTCGCTTCGCCAACAGGCATTGCTTTAAGGCCATGTTGCATTACTGCAGTCTTGTGAACGCAATGTTTCCAACAAGACGATCATCCTCGTTACCCACACGAGGAGGCCCTCATGAACGACAGGCTGAGTCTCAGCCCGGACGCGGCACGGCAGCTTGCGACCACTACCAAGACCGCCCCGCAGATGCGCGGCATCACGCCCCGCTACCTGCTCCGCGCCCTGCCGTGGGTGGACGTCGAGTCCGGCACCTACCGCGTCAACCGCCGGCGGACCTTCATACTCGGCGACGACCGGATCACCACGTACCGGAACGACGACGCCCACCACGTCGTCCCGGAGGACCTGCGGGAGATCCCCTACCTGCGCGAGGCGGGCGAGGACCTCCTGCGCGAACTGGCCTCCTCCTTCACCGAGGTCGCCTTCGAGGCCGGTCAGACCCTGGTCGAGGAGGGCGAGACCACGGGCAGGCTGTGGGTTCTCGTCCAGGGCCGGGCGGAGAAGCGGGCCACCGGCCGCTACGGCGAGGACGCGCTCCTCGAAGTCGTGGGCGACGGCCAGTTCTTCGACCTCGACTCCTGGTCCCACGGCAGCCCCGCACCCTACCGCGTCCGGGCCCTGACCCCCGGCACCGCGCTCTGCGCCGGCCGCGACCAGCTGGCCCGGCTGGCCGGGCGCGACGAGGCGCTCGGCGCCGCCCTCGCCGCCTTCAACGCCGGCGAGCGGACCGCCCCCGGCTCCGAGGTGCCGGTCGACCTCACCGCCGGGCACGTCGGCGAGCCCGACCTGCCGGGCACCTTCGTCGACTACGAGGACGTCCCCCGCGAGTACCACATGACGCTCGCCCAGACCGTGCTGCGCGTCCACTCCCGCGTCGCCGACCTCTACAACGAGCCCATCGACCAGACCCGGGCCCAGGCCGACCTGACCGTTCAGGCGCTGCGCGAGCGCCAGGAGCGGTCGATGCTCAACCACCCCGAGTTCGGCCTGTTCAACAACGTCGCCCCGGGCCAGCGGGTGCAGACCCGCACCGGCGCCCCGACCCCCGACGACATGGACGAGCTGCTCAGCAGGGTCTGGAAGCAGCCCTCCTACTTCCTCGCCCACCCGCGGGCCATCGCCGCCTTCGGCCGCGAGTGCACGCGCCGCGGGGTCCCCCCGGTCATCGAGAACCGTTTCGGCAGCCCCCTGCTGACCTGGCGCGGCGTCCCGCTGCTGCCCTCCGACAAGGTGCGCATCACCGGCCCGAACGGCGCCGGCACCACCGAGATCCTGCTGATGCGCGTCGGCGAGGCCGAGCAGGGCGTGGTGGGCCTGCGCCCCGCGAAGGTGCCCGACGAGGTCGAGCCCGGTCTGTCGATGCGCAACATGGGCATGGACCAGAAGGGCATCACCCAGTACCTGATGACGGCCTACTTCAACGCCGCGGTGCTGGTCGAGGACGCCCTCGCCGTGCTCCAGAACGTCGAGGTGTCCAAGTACCATGACTACTCCTGACATGTCGTGGGGCGCGCACGCCCCGGGCATGGCCCCGGTGCCGGGCGTGCGGGCACCGGGCATGACGACGCCGGGCGCGGCGATGCCGGGGATGACGCCGGACATGACGCCGGGCATGACGACGCCCGGTATGACGCCGCCCGCCGGCACGGCACCGTCCCCGGGCCTCCCGTGGGCGCCGGCCGCGCCCCGGCAGCCCACCGCGGGCAGCGCGGCCACCCGCAGCGGAGGGTTCACCCCCGAGGCGGCCCGGCAGGACGTCCCTGTCCTGCAGCGGCCCGTCAACGGGCGCCCCGTCGTCTGGCTCGACAACGGCGCGACCACCCAGAAGCCCCGCCAGGTCATCGAGACCCTGGCCGCCTACTACGCCACCGCGAACTCCAACATCCACCGCGGTGCGCACACCCTGGCCCGCGAGGCCACCGAGATGTACGAGGGCGGGCGGGCCGCGGTCGCCGACTTCCTGGGCGCCCCGTCACCTGACACCATCGTCTTCACGCGGGGCACCACCGAGGCCGTCAATCTCGTCGCACAGAGCTGGGGACGCGCCAACCTCGGCCCCGGCGACGAGATCCTGGTCTCCACCCTGGAACACCACTCCAACATCGTCCCCTGGCTGATGATCGCCAAGGAGCGGCGGGCCCGGGTCGTGCCGATCCCCCTGCTGCCCGACGGCAGCATCGACCAGGACGCCTACGCGGACCTGCTCTCCTTCCGCACCCAGCTCGTCGCGATCAGCCACGCCTCCAACGTGCTGGGCACGGTGCCGCCGGTGAAGGAGATGACGGCACTGGCCCACCGCTACAACGCCAAGGTGCTCGTGGACGGCGCCCAGGCCGTCGCCCACTTCCCCGTCGACGTCCAGGACCTGGACAGCGACTTCTACGTCTTCTCCGGGCACAAGCTCTACGCCCCCACGGGCATCGGGGCGATGTACGCCAAGCCGGAGGTCCTGGCCGCCATGCCGCCGTGGCAGGGCGGCGGCAACATGATCGACCAGGTGGAGTTCGGCCGCGTCACCTACGCCCCCGCGCCGCACTGCTTCGAGGCCGGCACCGGGCACATCTCCGGCGTCGTCGGCCTCAAGGCCGCCATCGACTGGCTGACCTCCTTCGGCCGCGACGCGGTCGCCGCGTACGAGACCGCGCTGCTCGGCCACGCCCAGCAGGCCCTCGCCGCGGTACCGGGCCTCACCCTCCTGGGCAGCGCACCCGAGAAGATCGCCGTGCTGACCTTCACGCTCGCGGGCCGGGACCCCATGGAGGTGGCCCGCGCGCTGGACCAGGACGGCATCGCCGTCCGCGCCGGCCACCACTGCGCCCAGCCCTCACTGCGCCACTACGGGCTGGAGGCCGCGACCCGGGCCTCCCTGGCCCTGTACAACACCGCCGAGGAGGTGGACCAGCTGGCCGCCGCGCTCATGCAAATCCAGGCGCAGGCGGCCATCTGACCCGCACTCACATCGCCCGAACCGCCGTACAGTCGCCCCGGCGCACCGCGCGCCGGGGCGCGCTGTCGTCCCGGGCTTGCGGCATCCGGGGTGTCGCGCCGAACCGATGCGCGGCACAACTACGAGATTCCGCGGTATTTCCGGTGGCACAGGGAACCATCAGGTACGGAAGGCAATCTCGTACGTCAGAGACGCACGAGTGTGCGTACGACCCGGAAGCAGGGGGCGGTACATGTCACGAAGAGTCGCGCAGCGGCGGTTGCCGGCGGTGCGGGGCGTCATGGGATCGGTGGCCGCGCTCGCGGCCGGGCTGATCCTCGTCGCGGGGACGCCCGGGACGGCCGCGGCCA
>NZ_JBAMDC010000508.1:0-4009 GCF_036961605.1 Streptomyces sp. KLMMK | reverse complement strand
GGTCCAGGAGCGCCTCCCGTGGCGCGGCCAGAGCGGTCCAGAAGGTGCCGTCGGCGCTGCGGGAGAGGTTGTCGGGAAAGCCCGGCAGGTCCTCGATCAGGGTGTCGCGCAGCCCGGACCGGGGGCCGGTGAGCCACAGCCGGGTCAGGCGGTAGGCGCCGGTCTCGGCCACGACGACGAAGGACTCGTCGGCCGCCAGGGCGGCCCCGTTCGCGAACTGCAGTCCGTCGAGGATCACTTCGGGGACACCACCCGGCGGGAGCCGCAGCAGCCGGCCGGTGCCGGAGTGCTCCACGATGTCCGCCCGCCAGTCGCGCAGCCCGTACCGGCGGCTGGAGGCCGTGAAGTAGACGGTGCCGTCCGCGGCGGCGGTCGCGTTGCTGCAGAACCGCAGCGGTTCACCGGCCACCGAGTCCGCCAGGACCTCGACCCCGCCTCCCGCCCCGGGGGAGACGCGCAGCAGCCCCCGTTCCGCGTTGCAGACGAGCAGCCGGCCGTCGGGCAGCGCCTCCAGGCCGAGCGGCCTGCCGCCCGTGTCCGCCACCTCCTCCACCCGGGCGCCGCCGCGCGGGCCGGGAAGGGTGATCCGCCGGATCCGGCCGTCGCCGGTGCCGGTCAGCACCCGCCCGTCGCCGTCGACGACGACGTCCTCCGGCCCCGGACCGCCGATGCGGAGCATGCGCAGGGGCGGCAGCGGCCGGGGCGGCGCGGGACGCACGGCTGCCGGCGCGCGGTTCATGAGGCGGCCGCCTGGCGCCGGGCGCGCAGGCAGCGGGACATCTCCTCGGCGTACGGGAGGATCACCCCGGCACCGATCGCCGCGCCGAGACCCACGAGGTACTTCGCGGACAGCGGCCGGTCCTTGGGGAGCAGCACCCAGTCGCGCCGTCCGCGCCCGCCGCGCAGCGCCGCACGGACCTCGTCGGCGTGCAGGCACGCGGTGAACGCCATCGCCGACAGCGGCAGCACCTCCAGGAAGCTGTGGATGTGCTGCTCCACGGGGTGCACTTCACGCTTCTTCGTGGCCAGGCTCACGTCGTAGAGGGCCGTGGCGCCGTGCGCGAGGGCGGCTCCTCCCATCACGGAGAGGACGAGCGGGTTGATCCTCGCCAGCAGCCCCATCGCGACAGGGACGCCGGCCTCGGTCATCATCAGCGCATGGACGGCGGACTCCTTCACGCCGCTGGTGTGCTCGATGCGCGTCCGCTTGTGCATCCACCAGTCGGCGACCGCGGGCACCACCCACATCGGGAGCACCCCGTAGAGCAGGAATCGCCGGTTGGTGTCCTCGACGGCGGTGGAGTCGAAGGGGACGGAGAGGTCGCGCCCGCGGCGCCAGTGCTGCCAGGAGCGGACGAAAGGTTTGCCCGAGAAAGCCATGGAGCCTCCGGGGGAGAGAGGGGCGGAAGGGGACTGCATCTTCCGTACACGTGTACCCCGTCCTTCTCTCCCATGCGGCCGGAACGGGAATCAACGCGGCCGGGAGGGGGATCTGCGCGGCCGGGACGGAGGCCGGCGCCGTGTGGCACGACCGGTCCCGGTCGCCGATCCTGGGAGTGTGCCCGATGTGGTCGAAATTCGCGTGCACGGTGTCGGTGGGGCACCGCCCACGGGTCTCCTCCAGATCGCCGAGCTGCGGCATGTCGGCGGTGACGACACGGCACGGTTCCTGCGGCGCGCGGTGCCGCCGGGGGAGCCGCCCGTGAGGGAGGCCTTCCACTGGGCGAACATGACCTCCGGTTCGGTGTCCAAGGCGCTGTGGCTGCTGCTGGCCCCCTTCGGCATCCTGAACCTCGCCCGCTACACCCTGCCGATGGCCGTCCGCGTCCCCGGGGAGCGGGACACCGAAGTGCGGCGCGGGGTACGGCGGACGGCCGATGCGGTGCTGCGGCTGCTCGGGCTCGTCCTGACCCTGCTCCTCACGGCGGCGGTCGCCTTCGTCGCGATCGACCTCGTCGCCTGGCAGTGCGGCGGCAACACGCTCTGCACGTCCGCCAACAGCTGGGTGCCCTTCTCCGGCAAGCAGCCCACCAGCTGGTCGTGGCGGCTGCCCCTGGGCGTCGCCGCACCGGCCGCACTGATCTGGCTGCTGGTCCGGTTCGGCCGGCAGGTCCACGTCTATCCGCCGCCCACGGCCACGAAGCCGGAGGAGTGGCCGGACGGCGTGGGCGCGCTCGCGCAGAAGCCGTTCTGGTCCTCCTCGCCGCGCGCCCCCATGCTGAGGCTGTTCCACACGACCGCGGCGGTGGCCGTACTCGCGATGCTCGTCGCGTACGCCTCGGTGACTCCGGTCGCCGGTCCACGGACCGACGAGGGCTGGGAGAGCGATGCCCTCCGGGCCCTGTCCGGCTTCGCCGCGGCGGCCGGCCTGCTCTGCGTCGTCCTCACGGCGACCGGCTACCACCCCCGGGGCGAGAAGCTCGTCTACGACCCCACCGGCCGCGACGCCATCCGGATCCCGGTGCCGTGCCTGATCCTGCGCCGGAGCACATGGGCGGCCCTGCTCGCGGTCGTGGTGCTCGCGGTCTTCTTCGGACCGCACACCACCTCCCGGGGTACCGGCGGCCCGCCCGTGAACCTGGCCGGCTTCGAGTGGGCCTTCAACGCCCTGTACGTGGCCTGCGCGGTGCTGTTGCTCGCCTTGCTGGTGGTCACCTTGCTGCTGCGCGGTGCCATCCCGACCGCGGATCTGGCCAAGGGGCAGCGGCCCATGTGGGGCGGGCTGGCGTGCCCCGTGCTCGCGAGCCTCGCGGTCCTCCTGGCCACGGGGTTCACGGCCGGCTTCGCGATCCAGACCGCCCGGCTGCTGGGCAGGCTCGTCCAGCCGAAGGAGACTCCCTCCGGGGGCGGGCCGCTGCTCGTGCTCCCCACGGTCTTCCACGTCACCGCGCTGCTGTGGGCGCTGGTGCTGGTGGTCGCCGTGGTGCTCGGGCTCTCCCTGCTGTTCCTCCGCCCCGGTCCGGGCGTCGACCTCAAGAGCCGCATCCGGAGCGACTACCCGGGGGCAACCGAGGACGACCTCCCCGACCGCACCGTGGCACGGCTGGCCACGGCATGGCGCCAGGCCGCTCTGAAGTACCGGCTGCCCACCGTCCTGGGGGTGGTCGCCCTCACCGGATTCGTCTGCGCACTCCTGCAGGGCTGCTTCGCCGGCGAAGCCCTGGTGCTGGGAAGGAACAAGGGCTTCGAGTGGATCCAAAACGCTCTCTACGGCCGCGTCTGGCTCGGCGTGAGGTTCTTCGGGCTGGCCGACGACGTGGGGGCGTGGGCGCTGACGGGCCTGGCGGCGGGCCTGGTGTTCCTGGGCGTGCGCGCCTTCCGCAGCCCGCAGTGGCGACGGGCGGTGGGCGTGCTGTGGGACCTGCTGGCGTTCTGGCCGCGCCTGGCGCACCCGATCGTGCCGCCTCCCTACGGCGGCCGGGCGGTGCTGTCGCTGACCCGGCGGGTCCAGGACAAGACGGCCGGGGACGGGACGGTCGTGCTGTCCGGCCACAGCCAGGGAAGCCTGATCTGCGTGGCGGCCGTCCTCCAGGCCGCCCATGCGCAGCAGGCGGCCGACGCGACGCAACCCGTCGACCGGGTTGCCCTTCTGACGCACGGTTCGCAGCTGACGTGGGCGTACGCCCGGCTGTTCCCCGCGTACGCGGGCCATCCGCTGCTGCGGGAGGTGTACACCCGGCTGAACGGGCGCTGGCGGAACCTCCACCGCTGGAGCGACCACCTCGGCGGCCCCGTCCTGGCACACCCCGCCGACGGGCACGTCCGGCCGGTACTCGGCGACTGGGAGACGATCGACCGGGCCGTGGTCACGCCGGACCCGGGCGGCGACGGCGACGTGTGGTGCCGCCGCACCGGCCCCGAGATCCAGCTGCGCGACCCGCACAGGATCGTCGCCCGGGACGACGAGCCCGAGGCGCCGCTGCTCAAACACAGTGCCTACTACGCGGATCCGGCCTACGACCACATCGTGCAGGAGCTGATCGACAGCGTCCCGGGCGGTCGGCGGGCG
>NZ_JBAMDC010000507.1:0-4011 GCF_036961605.1 Streptomyces sp. KLMMK | reverse complement strand
ACACCCTCTGACCCCACAGCCCCCCGACCCCGCGTCCCCCGACCCCGCACCCGACGAAACTGCCGAAGGAAAGAAGAGAATGAGCACCACTCAGGGCTACCAGGCCGCCGAACAGCTCCTCCGCCGCCCCGCCCGCCCCGGCGAGCTCGTCATCGGTGACAAGGTTCGGCCGCAGTGGATCGACGGAGGCGCCCGGTTCTGGTACGCGGTGAGCAATGGCGCCGGCAGGCGGTTCGTGCTGGTGGACCCGGCGGCGGGTACCCGCGAGCCGGCCTTCGACCACGTCCTGCTGGCCGCCGCGCTGGCCGCCGCCTCCGGGCAGCAGGTCGACCCCGAGGCCCTGCCGTTCATAGCCGTCGAATTGACCGGGAACGCCGTGGAGTTCCACGCGTTCGGCGAGTACTGGCGCTGCCGCCTGGACGGCTACGTCTGCGAGCGGGCCGAGTTCACGCCGCCGGGCAACCCGCTGGACGTGCCGTCCCCGGACAAGAAGGTCGCGGTGTCCCAGCGGGGGCACGACCTGTGGGCGCGCTCGCTGTCCGACGGCCGTGAGTGGGCGCTGACCACCGACGGCGAGCCCGGCCACCGGTACGGATCCGGCCCGGACTGCACGAGCAACGGCACCCTGCTGCGCAAGTTCGGCCTGCCGCACCTGCCGCCCGCGGTGGCCTGGTCGCCCGACTCGACCAAGGTGCTGGCGCACCGGACCGACGAGCGCGGCGTCCGGCAGACCCACCTCGTGGAGGCCCGGCCCGCTGACGGCGGCGCGCCCCTCCTGCACACCCAGCGGTTCGCGTACCCCGGCGACGAGCAGGTGCCCCGTGCCGAGCTGGTCGTGCTGGACGTGCAGGCGGGCACAGTCGTGCGTGCGCAGGCCGAGCCGCTGCTCATGCCGATGATGTCGCCGATCACGGCCAAGTGGGCGTGGTGGGCCCCGGACGGTTCGGCGGTGTACTACCTCGGCCGGCCCCGCGACCTGCGCACGCTCACCCTGTACCGGATGGATCCGGCCACCGGCGAGGTCACCGTCGTGCTCAGCGAGACGGGGGACACCCGTGTGGAGCCCAACCCGTGGATGTACGAGGCGCCGATCGTGCGGGTGCTGGCCGACGAGGTGCTGTTGTACTCGCAGCGCGACGGCTGGGGCCACCTGTACCGGTACGACCTGCGCACCGGCGCGTTGCTCGGGCAGGTCACCTCCGGACCGTGGACGGTGCGGCAGATCCTGCGCGTCGACGAGGCCGAGCGGGTGGTGTACTTCACCGCCACCGGGCTGGTCGACGAGGACCCGTACCGGCGCACGGTGTGCCGGGCCGGCCTGGACGGCTCCGGCTTCGCCGAGGTCGCAGAGGCCGCCGAGGCAGCCGAGGTAGTAAAGGTCACGGACGACGAGCTGGACCACATCGTCACCGTGCCGGACGACCAGCAGTACTTCATCGACTCCGCGTCCACGGTCGACACCCCGCCGGTGACGACGGTCCGCGACTGGAGCGGGCGGGTCCTGGTCGAGCTGGAGCGCGCCGACATCAGCAAGCTCAAAGCCACCGGCTGGACGCCGCCGGAGCGGTTCCGCGTGAAGGCGGCCGACGGGGTGACGGACATCTACGGGGTGCTGTACCGGCCGCGGGGGTTCGACCCCTCCCGGCGCTACCCGGTGGTGGACAACGTCTACCCCGGCCCGCAGGTCAACCGGGTCGCCCCGTGCTTCGACCCCGGCGGGATGGGTCTCGACGCGGAACCCCTCGCGGCGCTGGGCTTCGTGGTGGTGGCGCTGGACGGGCGGGGAACCCCGGGGCGGAGCAAGGCCTTCCACGACGCCTCCTACGGTCACTTGGCCGACGCGGGCTGCCTGGCCGACCATGCCGCGGCGCTGCGGCAGCTGGCCGGGACCCGGCCGTGGATGGACCTGGACCGGGCGGGCGTGTTCGGCCACTCCGGAGGCGGGTTCGCCGCAGCGCGGGCGATGCTGGACTTCCCCGAGGTGTACAAGGCCGGAGTCGCCCTCTCCGGATCGCACGACGCCCGCCACTTCAACGCCGGCTTCGTGGAGACCTACGACGGCGCGGACAACCCCGAGGCGTGGGCCCGTTCCTCCAACCCGGACCGCGCGGACCGGCTGGCGGGCAAGCTCCTGCTCGTCCACGGCGACATGGACGACCAGGTCCACCCCGGGCAGACGCTGCGGCTGGCCGACCGGCTCGTCGCCGCCGACAAGGACTTCGAGCTGCTCATCGTGCCCGGGGCCGAGCACACGTTCATCGACTGCCTCGCCTACGTCCGCAAGCGCTGCTGGGACTTCCTGGTGCGCGAGCTGATGGGCACGCAGCCGCCCGCCTACCGCCCCGCCCCCATCGCCGTGGGCCCCGAGCTGCTCAGCGAGCTGTTCGCCTGAGCGCGGCACCCGCCGCGCGGGGGCCGTGCGCGGCCCGCCCCCGCCGCGGCGTGAAACCGTAAGCGGAAGATCTCGCCCCGTGCAGCGCCTATGGTTGTCGGATTCGCCGATGTTCGAATCTTGCACAGCTGAAGGGCGGTCATACGGTGGTGCTCGCGCGTGTCGAGTTCAAGGTGCTGGGACCCCTCGCTGCCGTCGCCGGCGGCCGCGTTCTCCCGCTCGGAGGGCCGAAGCAGCGGACCCTGCTCGCCATGCTGCTCGTCAACGCCAACACCGCCGTCTCCGCGGACCGGTTGTGCGACGCCGTCTGGGGCGAGGCCCCTCCGGCCTCGGCCCAGGCCAACCTCCGCAGCTACGCCGCCGTCCTGCGCAAAGTGCTCAGCCCCGCTTCCGGCCCCGCTTCCGGCCCTGCTTCCAGCCCCGCCTCCGGCCCGGGAGCCGGCCCGGATCCGGGCGGGCCCGCTCCCGCGACCGGCAGCGGCGAGGACCGGCTGAGCCAGGGCAACGGCGGCTACTGCCTGCGCGTGTTCCCCGGCGAGGTGGACCTGCACCGGTTCGAGGTCCTCGTCGCCCGCGGCCGCGCCGCCCTCGGAGCGGGCGAGCACCGGCCCGCGGCCGACGCCCTGCGGGAGGCGCTGGACCTGTGGCACGGCAGCCCGTTCGAAGGGGTGGCGCACCACGACGTCCTGCTCGGCGAGGTCGCCCGGCTCGAAGAGTCACGGCTGGCCGCCTTCGAGGACTACGCCGAAGCCCGCCTCGCACTCGGCGAGCCCCGCGAGGTGGTCGGCCTCCTGAAGGCGGAGACCGCCCGCCACCCGCTGCGCGAGTCGCTGTGGGCCAAGCTGATGACCGCGCAGTACCGCTCCCAGCACCCGGGCGACGCGCTGCAGTCCTACGCCCTCGCCCGCTCCGCCCTGCGCGGTGAACTCGGCATCGAACCCGGCGACGAACTCCGCAGACTGCACCACGCGGTCCTCACCAGGGACCCGGAACTGGGCGCGCCCCCGCCCCCCGCCGCCCCCGCGCGCCCCGCCGACCTCTGGCAGCCGACCGTCCAAGTCCCCTCCGACGACTCCGACTTCGTAGGGCGGAGCCGGCTGATCGAGCACGTGGCCGGACTGCTCAGACCCGGCGCCGAACGGCCCCGCACCACACCCTGCGCCGTGCCCGTCGCGATCCTCACCGGCCTGCCCGGCGTCGGCAAGACCGCCCTGGCCACCCGCCTCGCCCACCACCTGCGCAACGAGTTCCCCGACGGCCGGCTGTTCCTGCACCTCGACGGAGCCCGCGGCCCCCAGCGCCCGCCCGGCGTCATCCTCGCGGACCTGCTGCTCAGCCTGGGCGTCGCCGGGTCCTCCATCCCCGAGGCCACGGAGGACCGGGCGGCGCTCTACCGCTCGCTGCTGGCCGACCGCAAGGTGCTCGTGCTGCTCGACGACGCGCGCGACGAGGCCCAGATCCGCATGCTGCTCCCCGGCACCCCGGGCAGCGCGGCCCTCGTCACCAGCCGGGCACGGCTGGCCGGGCTGACGGACGCGCGCCTGATCGACGTCGACCCCTTCGACGACGAGGAGTCGCAGGACCTGCTGCGCCGCATCGTCGGCCCGCGGCGGCTCGCG
>NZ_JBAMDC010000506.1:0-4022 GCF_036961605.1 Streptomyces sp. KLMMK | reverse complement strand
GCCCGCCCCGACGCCGATGCCGACCGGCCCGCCGTTCCCGGCGGCACCTTCTACGCGGTGCTCACCTCGGGGTCGACCGGAACGCCCAAGGCCGTGGCGGTGACCTCCGCCGCGCTCGCCGCCCGTCTGCGCTGGTACGCCGCCCGCACCGGCGCCCGCCCGGGCGACCGGCACAGCCTGCTGATCGGTGTCTCCTTCGACCCGCACGTCCTGGAGCTGTGGGCCGCCCTGACCTCCGGCGCGGCGCTCGCCGTCCCCCCGGACGACGTCCGCTGGGACCCGGACGCCCTCACCACCTGGTGGCGGCGGGCGGGCGTGACCGTGGCCATCCTGCCCACCCCCCTGGCGGAGATCGTCCTCGAACGCCCCTGGCCGGACCTGCCCGCGCTGCGCCACCTCAGCATCGGCGGCGACCGGCTGCGCCGCCGGCCCGGACCGGACGTCACCGCGCGCGTGGACAACGCCTACGGCCCGGCCGAGGCCACGGTCGTGGCGACCGCGCACGCCCTGGAGGCGGACGGGGACTGCCCCGGCACCCCGCCGCCGATCGGCACGCCCCTCGACGGCACCGTCGTGTGCGTCACGGACCCCGCCGGGCACGTCGTGCCGCGCGGCGAGGCGGGCGAGCTGCGGATCGGCGGCGCGGGCCTCGCGACCGGCTACCTGGACGAGGCCCTGACCGCGCGCCGCTTCGTCGCCCCGCCGCCGGAGGTGACCGGAACCGACCGCGTCTACCGCACCGGCGACCGGGTGCGGATGCGGCCCGACGGCGTGCTGGAGTTCCTCGGCCGCCTGGACGACCAGGTCAAGGTCCGCGGCGCACGGATCGAACCGGCCGAGACCGAGGCCGCGTTCGAGGACGACCCGCGCATCCTGCGGGCCGTCGTCGCGGCCGAGCCCTCCCCCGCGGGCGACGTCCGGCTGATCGCGTTCGTCCGGCTCGCACCCGGTGCCGGGGCCCCGCCGGCGGCGGAGCTGCTGGAGGCGGCCCGCGACCGCCTGCCCGAGCAGGCGGTGCCGTCGGCGCTGCGCTGCGTGGAGGCGTTCCCGCTCGACGCCAACGGCAAGGTGGACCGGGCGGCGCTGCTGGCCGGAACGGCTCCCGCGGCAGCGGCCCCTGCGGCGGCACCGGCCGCGGCGGGAGGCGCCGTCACCGGTACGGAAACGGAGCGGATCGTCGTCGAGCTGTGCCGCGGCGTCCTCAACCGCCCGGAGACCGGCCCGGGCGACAACTTCCTGGAGTCCGGTGGCGATTCGCTCACGGCGGCCCGGCTGCTCACCGGCCTGGAGGAACGGTTCGGCGTCCGGCTGCGGGCACCCCAGCTGCTGCGCCAGCCCGACCTGCGCAGCCTGGCGGCACTGGTGGACTCCCGCCGGGAGAAGACGCCCATGACGGCCCCTGAGCAGGGAAGTGCCGCTCCCGCGGAGCCGGGCGCCGTACCCGGCCACAGCCACAGCACGGACGCTCCGGGCGGGCTCACGAGCCCCTCGCCGGGCGAGGCCCTTCCCGTCGCCCCCGGCGGCGTGCTGGGGCGCGTGCTCGCGCACGCCGCCGCGGATCCGGCCTCCCTCGCCGTGACCGACGGCGAACTCACCCTCACCTACGGGGAACTGACCGCGGCCGCCCGGCGGCTGGCCGGCGCCCTGCGGGCCCGCGGCGTCGGGCAGGGCACCGCGGTGGGCCTGCTGCTGCCGCACTCGGTGGGCGTCGTCGTGGCGGAGCTCGCGGTCTGGTGGGCGGGCGGCCACTACGTACCGCTGGACGCGGCGTACCCGCGCCCCCGTACCGAGGCGATGCTCGCCGACGCCGGCGTCTCCCTGGTCGTCGGCGAGAAGGACCTGCTCGAAGCGGCCGGCGTACCGGCCGTCCGGGCGCTGGTCCTGACCGCGGGCGGGCTCGCCGGGAGCTGCGCCGCGGAGCACTCCGAGGACGACCTGCCGGAGCCGCCCGCGTACGACCCGGGCGCGACCGCGTACGTGATGTACACCTCGGGCTCGACGGGCCGCCCCAAGGGCGTCGCGATCACCCACCGTGGCGTGGCGGAACTGACCGCCGACCCGGACTACCTGACGGTGGACCGGCGGGACCGGGTCCTCCTCCACGCAGCGCTGACCTTCGACGGCTCGCCGTTCGAGACGTGGGTGGCCCTGGCCAACGGCGCCGCCGTGGCCGTCTCCACCGCGGGCCGGCAGTCGCTGAAGACCTTGGTGCGGGACGTGGAGCGGCTGGGCGTCACCGTGGCGTTCCTGACCACCGCGCTCTTCCATCACCTGGCCGCGCGCCGCTCGCCGGTCTTCGCCGTGCTGCGTTCGGTGATCGTGGGCGGCGAGGCGCTGTCGGCGCGGCACGCGCGCTCGGTCCTGCGGGCGCACCCCTGGCTGGAGCTGGTCAACGGCTACGGGCCGACCGAGACGACCAGCTTCGCCACCGCCCACCGCGTGCGGGACGCCGACTGCGACGCCCCGCCGCCGATCGGCCGCCCGCTGGCCGGTGCGACGGTGCACGTCCTGGACGAGCGCGGCGGCGCGGTGCCCGCGGGCACCCGCGGCGAGCTGTGGGTCGGCGGGACGCGCCTGGCCGCGGGCTACCTCGGGCAGCCCGCGCTGACCGCGGAGCGCTTCGTGGAGCATCCCTCGGCGGGGCGGATCTACCGCACCGGCGACATCGTGTCGGCCCGGCCCGACGGCACGCTGGACTTCCACGGCCGTGTCGACGACCAGGTCAAGGTCCGGGGCTTCCGGATCGAGCCCGGCGAGATCGAGCACGCCCTGCGGGACCACCCGCGCGTGGCGGACGCCGCCGTCACCGTCGTGCGCCCCGGCGCCGACGACGCCCGGCTCGTGGCGTTCGTCGTGCCGGACGGCGATGGGCAGCCCGCCGTCGCGGCGCTGCGCGACCACCTGGCCGGGCGGCTGCCCGCGCACCTGGTGCCCAACGCGTGGTCCGTGGTCGGCGCGCTGCCGCTGACAAGCAACGGCAAGGTGGACCGCCGGGCCCTCGCCGGGCGGCCGCTATCCGGTCTTTCGCCGGCCGCCGGGGAGCAGGGGCCCGCGTCCGTACGGCATGAGCTGACGCCCGTGCAGCAGGCGGTGGCCGATGCCTGGGGCCGTGCGCTGGAGTGCGAGGTCGGCACCCCGGACGCCGACTTCCTCGCCCTGGGCGGGCATTCGCTGCTCGCGCTGGGCGTCGTCGACGACCTGCGCGAGGACCTGGGCGTGGAGCTGACGCTCGCCGCGTTCTTCTCGGCGCCCACCGTGGCCGGGCAGGCCGCACTCATCGAGGAGGCACTGGTGGAGATGTACGGCGCGGAGCCGGAGACCGAGGAGAACGGGGCGGCCCGGTGAGCGGCACGGCTTCGGAGACCTCCCGGCAGGAGGCGCTGCTGCGACTGGCCCGGCGCCGCAGCGCCGACGCCCGTGCACGGCAGGAGCGCCCGGCGCCCGCACCGGCGGACGACGCCGGGGACGGCCGCGCGCCGCTGTCCCACGCCCAGCACCGGATGTGGCTCATGGAGCGCCTCGGCCAGGGCGGCGCCGTCTACAACGTGCCGTTCGCGACCCGGGTGCACGGCCCGTTCGACGCGGACGCCTTCGGCCGGGCCCTGACGGGGCTGGTGCGCCGTCACGAGGTGCTGCGCACCCGCTACGGGCAGGACGGTGGCGAGCCGTACCAGGAAGTGACGGCGGCGCGGCAGGTGCCGGTGCGGAGCGTGGACGCCTCGGGGGAGGCCGCGCAGAGGCTCCTCGACGCGGAGGCGGCCCGCCGGTTCGACCTGGCGGCCGGCCCGGTGCTGCGGGCCCTGCACGTCCGGCACGCTCCGGACGAGCACACCGTCCTGCTGACGTTCCATCACATAGCCGTCGACGGCGGCTCCCTGGAGGTGATCGCCCACGAGCTCGGCGAGCGCTACCGCGCGGAGCTGGAGGGTCGCGACGGGGAACCGGAGCACCCCGCGCCGCGGTACGCCGACTTCGCCCGGCGGGAACGGGCCGGGTCGGAGGCGCTCGACGCGGGCCTGGCG
>NZ_JBAMDC010000505.1:0-4023 GCF_036961605.1 Streptomyces sp. KLMMK | reverse complement strand
GGGGGGCGCGCCGTCGACGGGCCACCAGCGGGCGAGCCACGCGGCGTCCCCGGCCGTGACCGGCTCGCCGAGCATCTCCTCGCCGTCCTCCTGGACGAGCACCTGGCGCGCGACGCCCTCGGCGTCCGTCTCGGCGACGTCCACGGGCACGTTGTCGAGCCACTCGTTGGCGAACAGCAGGCCCTCGGTGCCGTCCGGGATGTCACCCACCCAGGTGATGCGCGGGTCCAGGCCGTCCGGGCGGGCCGCCCGCTCGACGGCGACCGGCCGCAGCCGCGCGGTCACCTTCTCCGGGAGCTGCGCGAGGACGCCGGTGAGCAGTTCGCCCCGGCCGGCGCCGACGTCCGTGAAGGTCAGCTCCGCCGGGTGCCCGAGCGCCTCGTCGACCCGCCGCAGCAGCTCCGCGACGGCCCCGGCGTACAGCGGGGAGGCGTGCACGGAGGTACGGAAGTGCCCGGCGGGGCCCTCGGGGCGCCGGTAGAAGCCGCCGGGACCGTAGAGCGCGGCCTCGGTCGCAGCGCGCCATGTCATCGTTCCGCTTGCCATACGCACACGCTATGCGCCCTTCGCGGACACGCCGCCTCCACCTTGCGGAGTAGAAGGAGCGTCACCGGATCGATCGCCGGGCTGACCCCGGCACGTACCCGGCATGCCTACGCTGGGTGACGTGCACCGCCTCTACGACTTTCTCCGCAGGCACCCGACGGGTGTGGACAGCTTCTGGGCCGTCCTGCTGTTCGGGATCAGCATGCTGGCCGCCGCCGAGGAACACGGCGTGTCGGGGACCCAGCAGGCCGTGAACGTCGTCACGGTGGTGACCCTCAGCCTTGTGATCGCCCTGCGCCGCCGGGCCCCCGTGCCGATGCTGTTCCTCGCGATCGCGAGCGGCCTGGCACAGATCGCGGCCGACGTCCAGGGCACGGTCGCCGACATCGCGATGCTCGCGATCGTCTACACCGTCGCCTCCGGCCACGTCCGCTGGGCTTCGAGGGTGGCCCTGGCCGGCGGGCTGGCCGCACCGGTGCTCTTCCTGATCCGGTGGCCGCTGGTCGACCGCGGGATCGGCAGCTCGCTCATCGCCCTGGCCTTCCTCACCGCCCCCTTCGTCCTCGCCTGGGTGCTCGGCGACTCCATGCGCACCCGCCGCGCGTACTGGGCCCAGCTGGAGGAGCGCGCCGCCCGCCTGGAGAAGGACCGCGAGCAGCAGGCGCGGATGGCCGTGACGGCCGAGCGGGCACGCATCGCCCGCGAGCTGCACGACGTCGTCGCGCACAACGTCTCGGTCATGGTCGTCCAGGCCGACGGCGCCGCCTACGTCCTCGACGCCTCGCCCGACCAGGCCAAGCAGGCCCTGGAGACGATCTCCGGCACGGGCCGCCAGGCGCTGGCCGAGATGCGCCGCCTGCTGGGCGTCCTGCGCACCGAGGAGGGCACCACCGAGGGCGGGGACTACGTGCCGCAGCCCGACGTGGAGCAGATCGGCGATCTGGTCGAGCAGGTGCGCGACGCGGGCCTGCCCGTGGAGTACGAGGTCGAGGGCGCGCCCCGCCCGCTGCCCAGCGGCGTGGAGCTGACCGCCTACCGCATCGTGCAGGAAGCCCTGACCAACACCCGCAAGCACGGCGGCCCCGAAGCCGGCGCGAGCGTCCGCCTGACGTACTTCGACGACGGGCTCGGCCTGCTCGTCGAGGACGACGGCCGGGGCGCGCAGCACGAGCTGTACGAGGCGGGCGGCGCGGACGGCATGGGCCACGGCCTGATCGGGATGCGCGAGCGCGTCGGCATGGTCGGGGGCACGCTGGACGCGGGCCCGCGGCCGGGCGGCGGGTTCCGGATCAGCGTGCTGCTGCCGGTGAAGCCGGGCGGTCGCTGACCATGGTGTTTGCTGGTGCCGGACGTTTTGCCGCCGTACTCCGACCGAGGGAAGGGACATCTGCATGTCCATCCGGGTGATGCTCGTCGACGACCAGGTACTCCTGCGTACCGGCTTCCGCATGGTGCTGGCCGCCCAGCCCGACATGGAGGTCGTCGCCGAGGCCGGGGACGGCGCGGAGGCCCTTGAGGTGCTGGCCGGCGCCGAGGTGGACGTCGTCCTGATGGACGTCCGCATGCCGCGGCTCGACGGCGTGGAGGCCACGCGCCGGATCTGCGCCCAGCAGGACCCGCCGAAGGTGCTCATCCTGACCACCTTCGACCTGGACGAGTACGCGTTCTCGGCGCTCAAGGTCGGCGCGAGCGGCTTCATGCTCAAGGACGTGCCGCCGGCCGAGCTGCTCGGGGCGATCCGGGCCGTGCACAGCGGCGACGCGGTCGTCGCGCCCAGCACCACCCGCCGCCTGCTGGATCGTTTCACCCCGATGCTGCCGAGCACGACGAAGGAGCCGGCCGGCACGGAGCTGGGGCGCCTGACCGAGCGGGAGCGCGAGGTCATGCTGCTGGTGGCGCAGGGCCTGTCCAACGGCGAGATCGCGGCGCGGCTCGTGCTCTCGGAGGCCACGGTCAAGACGCACGTGGGACGCATCCTGACCAAGCTGGGGCTGCGCGACCGGGTGCAGGTGGTGGTGCTGGCCTACGAGAGCGGTCTCGTCCGGGCCGGGGGCGGGACGCCGCAGAAGTAGCGCCCGGGGCGCGGTGAGCCCCGCGGCCGCGGGGCCCGGCCGCGGGGCCCGGCTACCTCAGGACCGTCTCCAGGAAGTCGCTCCCCAGGCGGGCCACCACCGGCAGGTCCAGCTGGTGCAGGACGTAGCGGCCGCGGCGGCGCGTGGCCAGCAGGCCCGCCTTCTTCATCACGGCGATGTGCCGGGACACCTCGGGCGGCGTCAGGCCGAAGACGGTGGCCAGCTCGCTGGTGGTGTGCGGGCCGCGGGACAGCGTGCGGCACAGCCGCATCCGGACGGGGTGCGCGAGCGCCTCCATCCGCTGCTGCACCAGCTGCAGGGCCGGGCCCTTGGGGAGCTCGGGCGCGGCCACGGGGTACTGCACCATCGGCTGCCAGCCTTGCCGGTACAGCACGATCAGGTGCGGCCACCCGAACGCGGTCGGTATGAACGTCAGGCCCTCCGCGTAGGCCGTCGCCCGGCCGTTCTGCAGCTTGTCCAGAACGATCCGCTTGCCGCCCGCGCCGAGGGAGACGGCCGTGGAGACCGCGGACATGGCCTCGGCGAGCCCCTTGTGCCGCAGCAGGTCCGCCTTGTGCCGGGCGTCCGCGGCGAGCTGCACCCGTACGCGCTGCCAGTTGTCGGCGAAGAAGGCCTCCTCGCAGTCCTCCAGCAGCCTGCGCAGCCAGGCGCGCAGCGCGGGCGGGTCCTCCAGCATGCGGTCGGTGAACTGCGCCTGCCGCGGGCCGCGGGCGGCGGACAGCTCGCGCACCCGCACCCGCTGCCCGGCGTCGACCAGCGGGGAGGGCTCGGGCCGCACGGAGCTGCAGGTGACCTCGAAGGCCGCGGCCACGAACTTCTCGTCGTCCATGCGGTCGAGGTCGTCGAGCTCCTCGGCGAGCGTGGCCCGGGGTACGGCGGGCAGCAGCAGGTCCGAGCGGGCCGAGCGCCACAGGAAGTCGGCCTCGGTCAGCCGGTCGGCGAGGTCGGGCCGGAGCCCGGAGGCGGTCGCCGTGGCCCAGCCGTGCAGCCCGGGGTGGTGCCCGGGTTCCGCCAGGACGTGCAGCATCGCACCGAGCTCCGCCAGCGGCGACGGGGTGAAAAGGATGCGCTCGTGCGGCAGTCCGGCGATGTCGATCTCCACGCTCATGCGCCCATCGTGCCTCTCCCCCCGGGGGTCCGGCCGTCACTTGACGGCTCTCGTCAATTGACGCGGCAAGGGCGCCCCCACCGGCGCACCGTGGATCACATGAACGCAGCTCAGCAGCACATGCTCGACCTCTACCGCGCCGCCCAGCACGGGGAGCCGGCCCCGCCCGCCCCCGGCACCGGGGACGTGGAGGCCTACCGCTCCTTCCGCACCTGGCGCGCCTTCCAGGCGGTCGTCGACGAGCGGGTGGCCGCCCGCCGCGCCCGCCGGGCGTCG
>NZ_JBAMDC010000504.1:0-4027 GCF_036961605.1 Streptomyces sp. KLMMK | reverse complement strand
CGCACGTCGCGGCCACGCTCGCCGGGGCGATCCGGGACGGCCTCGGCCGCGGCTACGTCGACGTCGCGAGCGTCAAGGGCGGCCCGCGGCGCGAGCTGGAGGCCCTCGGCACCGACCTCTCCTGCTACCTCGGTACACACCCGATGGCGGGCCGCGAGCGCTCCGGCCCCATGGCCGCCACCGCCGACCTCTTCGAGGGCCGCCCCTGGGTGCTCACGCCCACCCGCGCCACCGACACCGAGGTCCTCAACCTCGCCCTCGAGGTCGTCGCCCTGTGCCGCGCGGTCCCCGTCGTCATGGACGCCGACGAGCACGACCGGGCCGTCGCCCTCGTCTCGCACACCCCGCACCTGCTCTCCAGCATGGTCGCCGCCCGCCTGGAGGAAGCGGACGAGACGGCCGTGCGCCTGTGCGGCCAGGGCATCCGCGACGTGACCCGGATCGCCGCCTCCGACCCCCGGCTGTGGGTCGAGATCCTCTCCGCCAACCCCGGCCCCGTCGCCGACATCCTCGCGGCCGTCGCCTCCGACCTCGACGAGACGGTACGGGCCCTGCGCGCCCTGGAGGCCGCGGACGACGGCAAGCGCGACGAGGGCGCCGCCGGCCTGGAGGACGTGCTGCGCCGCGGCAACGCGGGCCGCAGCCGGGTCCCGGGCAAGCACGGGGCGGCCCCCGCCGCGTACGAGACCGTCTCCGTCCTCATCGGCGACCAGCCGGGCGAGCTCGCCCGGATCTTCGCCGACGCGGGCCGGGCCGGCGTGAACATCGAGGACGTCCGCATCGAGCACGCGACGGGCCAGCAGGCGGGCCTGATCCAGCTCATGGTCGAACCGGGCGCGGTGGCGTCCCTGAGCGCCGCGCTCCGCGACCAGGGCTGGTCGCTGCGCCAGTAGGCCGTCGGGGGCCCGTGCCCTCGGATCCGCCGCGACGGCGGGCTCAAGGGCGCGAGCGCCCTTGAGCGGCCCGGCCTCGCCCGGCCGCGGCCCGGGCCGCCTCCGCGAGCCAGTAACCTTGTCGCAGGCTGGTAAAAGCCGCCCGTACTCCCACCCCGTGCACAAGGAAGGTGTCTGACACCGTGGAAACCGCCGCCCGGACCGCTCCGGCAGCAGTCATCGTCGGCATCGACGGCCCCTCCGGCACGGGCAAGTCCAGCACGTCCAAGGCCGTCGCGGCCAAGCTCGGCCTGCGCTACCTGGACACCGGCGCGCAGTACCGCGCGATCACCTGGTGGATGCTGAGCAACGGCATCGACGTGAACGACGCCGCGGCCGTCGCCGACGCCGCGGGCAAGCCCGAGATCATCTCCGGCACCGACCCGTCCGCGCCGACCATCACGGTCGACGGCGCCGACGCCGCGGGCCCCATCCGCACCCAGGAGGTCACCTCCGCGGTCAGCGCCGTCAGCGCCGTCCCGGAGGTGCGCACGCGCCTGACCGAGCTGCAGCGGTCCATCGCCGCCGAGGCGCCGGCCGGCATCGTCGTCGAGGGCCGCGACATCGGCACCACCGTGCTGCCCGACGCCGACCTCAAGATCTTCCTGACGGCGTCCGCCGAGGCGCGGGCCGCCCGCCGCAGCGGCGAGCTGAAGGGCAAGGAGGCCGCCGACCTGGCCGCCACCCAGGCCGCCCTCGTCAAGCGGGACGCCGCCGACTCCGGCCGCAAGACCTCGCCGCTGGCCAAGGCCGGCGACGCGGTCGAGGTGGACACGACGGAGCTGACCCTGGAGCAGGTCATCGAGTGCGTGGTGACCCTGGTCGAGGAGAAGCGGGCGGCGTGACCGCGTCCCCCGGGGGTGCCGCCGTCGGCCGGCGGATCGGCATAGGCCTGATGTACGGGCTGTGGAAGCCGCGTGTGCTGGGCGCCTGGCGGGTGCCCGCCACGGGGCCCGTCATCCTCGCGGTGAACCACTCCCACAACCTCGACGGGCCGATGCTGATGGGCACCGCGCCCCGGCCCGTGCACTTCCTGATCAAGAAGGAGGCGTTCGTCGGCCCCCTCGGCCCGTTCCTGGAAGGGATCGGCCAGCTGAAGGTGGACCGGACGAGCGCCGACCGCGCCGCGATCACCGAGGCGCTCGGCGTCCTGGAGGGCGGCGGGGTCCTGGGGATCTTCCCCGAGGGCACCCGGGGCGAGGGCGACTTCGCCTCGCTGCGCGCCGGCCTCGCCTACTTCGCGGTGCGGTCGGGAGCACCGATCGTGCCGGTGGCGGTGCTCGGCAGCGCGGAGCGCAAGGGCCGCGTCGTGCGCGGCCTGCCGCCGCTGCGCAGCCGGGTCGACGTCGTCTTCGGGGACGCCTTCGAGGCCGGTGACGGCAGCGGCCGGCGCACGCGCAAGGCGCTGGACGAGGCGACCGTGCGCATCCAGGAACGGCTGAGCGCGCACCTGGCGGACGCCAAGCGGCTGACCGGCCGCTGAACGAGACTTAGTAGCGGGCCCGCGGGTCCGCCGACCATACGAACGAGGAACGGACTTCATGAACGACCAGATCCACGGCGACGAGCACGGTGAGCTTGGCGACGCCGAGTACGCGGAGTTCATGGAGCTCGCGGCGCAGGAGGGCTTCGAGGCCGACGAGGTCGAGGGCGCCCTCGGCGAGGCCGGTCACGGCCCGCTGCCGGTGCTCGCCGTCGTCGGCCGCCCCAACGTCGGCAAGTCGACGCTCGTGAACCGCATCATCGGCCGCCGCGAGGCCGTCGTCGAGGACCGCCCCGGCGTCACCCGCGACCGCGTCACCTATGAGGCCGAGTGGGCCGGCCGCCGCTTCAAGGTCGTCGACACCGGCGGCTGGGAGCAGGACGTCCTCGGCATCGACGCGTCCGTCGCCGCGCAGGCCGAGTACGCGATCGAGGCCGCCGACGCGGTCGTCTTCGTCGTGGACGCCACCGTCGGCGCCACCGACACCGACGAGGCCGTCGTCAAGCTGCTGCGCCGGGCCGGCAAGCCCGTCGTGCTGTGCGCCAACAAGGTCGACGGCCCCTCCGCCGAGGCCGACGCCGCCATGCTGTGGTCGCTGGGCCTCGGCGAGCCGATGCCGGTCTCCGCGCTGCACGGCCGCGGCACCGGCGACATGCTGGACGAGGTGCTCAAGGCCCTGCCCGAGGCCCCGGCCCAGCGCTTCGGCGTCGCCGTCGGCGGCCCGCGCCGCATCGCCCTGATCGGCCGCCCGAACGTCGGCAAGTCCTCGCTGCTCAACAAGGTGGCCGGCGAGGAGCGCGTCGTCGTCAACGAGCTGGCCGGCACCACCCGCGACCCGGTCGACGAGCTGATCGAGCTCGGCGGCGTGACCTGGAAGTTCGTGGACACCGCGGGCATCCGCAAGCGCGTCCACCTCCAGGAGGGCGCCGACTACTACGCCTCCCTGCGCACCGCCGCCGCGGTCGAGAAGGCCGAGGTCGCGGTCATCCTGATCGACGCCAGCGAGGCCATCTCCGTCCAGGACCAGCGCATCGTCACCATGGCCGTCGAGGCCGGCCGCGCGATCGTCATCGCGTACAACAAGTGGGACACCCTCGACGAGGAGCGCCGCTACTACCTCGAGCGCGAGATCGAGACCGAGTTCCAGCAGATCGCGTGGGCGCCGCGGGTCAACGTCTCGGCGCAGACCGGCCGCCACATGGAGAAGCTCGTCCCGGCGATCGAGACGGCCCTCGCGGGCTGGGAGACGCGCGTGCCGACCGGCCGGCTGAACGCCTTCCTCGGCGAGCTCGTCGCGGCCCACCCGCACCCGATCCGCGGCGGCAAGCAGCCCCGCATCCTCTTCGGCACCCAGGCGGGCACCAAGCCCCCGCGGTTCGTGCTCTTCGCCTCCGGCTTCATCGAGGCGGGCTACCGGCGCTTCGTCGAGCGCCGCCTGCGCGAGGAGTTCGGTTTCGAGGGGACGCCGATTCACATCTCGGTGCGGGTGCGGGAGAAGCGCGGGCGCAAGAAGTAGGCCGCGCCCCGGGCTCGGCTGGGGGTCCGGGGGTTATCCCCCGGGAGGTGCAGCCGTGCGGGTGCGGGAGAAGCGCGGGCGCAAGAAGTAGACGTA
>NZ_JBAMDC010000503.1:0-4032 GCF_036961605.1 Streptomyces sp. KLMMK | reverse complement strand
CCACGGCGGGGTCACAGGTGCGGGCCTTGTGGCCTCGGGGGCGGGCAGCCTGCAGGGCGGCTGCCTTCTTCCGCCGCTACGGCGAGTGGCCGGCAACGAGGTGATCGGCGGTGCCGAGCCGGGTCGGCTGCGGGGGCGCGGTGTCGTTCCGGGTCACGTGGGCCGGACCGACAGGGGGCCGGGGCCGGTGTCGGGGTGGCCGTTCTCGGCGTAGGGCCCCTTTTCGGCGCAGGGCCCCTCGGCGTATGCGGTTTCCGTGGCCGGCCCCGGGTCGTGCGTGGGGAGCGCGCCGGACGGGGGCGGCAGGAGCGACAGGATCACCTGGCGTTCGCGTTCGGACGTGTCCTCGTCGTACGGGTCGGGTGTCGACGGGACCTGCAGCCGGTGGACCGGGCCCGAGCCGAGGCGGGCGTAGCCGCGCCCGGCCGGGGCCTCCGGCGGGGGCGTGCTCTGCGGCGGGGCGCCGAGCACGGAGCGCACCTGGTCGCCGGTGACGGCGCCGAGGACCACGCGGGCGCGCGTGTGCGCGAGCACCGGTTCGGAGAGCAGGGACGTGTTCGCCGCGTCGTCCAGGTGATCGCCCACCACGACGGTGACGTTGGCGATCCGCCCGTGCCGCAGCGGCACCTGCAGCAGCTCCTGGGGATCCCTCCGCCCCTCGCCCGCGGCGAGGTGGCTGAGCGCAGTGGGCCGGTCGACGAGGATCCACAGGGGGCGGCGGACGTCCTCGGGGGTCTGATGGCCCTGGCGGCGGGCGTGGTTGGCCGTGAGGAGGCGCCGTTCGGTCTCGTGGGTGGCCCATTCCAGGGCGGCGAGAGCTCCGGAGGGCGAGGATTCGACGGCCAGGACGCCGTCCCGCCCGCGGAGGAAGGCGAATTCGCCGGATCCGCTGCCGTCGAGGGCCAGGACGTCGCCCTGCTCCAGGGCCTGCAGCGCGAGCGAGCGCAGCAGCGTGCTCGTGCCGGCGGCGGGCCGGCCGAGGACGAGCAGGTGCGGCTCGGTGGAGCGCTGGCCGGTGCGCCACAGCACCGGCGGCTCGTCGCTGCGGTCCGCGCCGTCGAGGAGGACGGGCAGGGTCCGGTGCACGGCGCCGGGGTCGGTGAAGCCCAGGACGCTCTCGCCGGGCGCGGTCACGAACCGCTGGGCGAAGATGTCGGCCGGCAGCGGCGGCAGGACGTACAGGTGGAGGCGGTTGGCCTCCTCGTCCCAGTCGAAGCGGTACTCCCGCCCGCGGCCGGCCTTCATCTGCAGCAACTGCTCGATCCTGGCCCGGGATTCCGCTTCGCCGTCGGTGAAGTAGGCCGGGTAGCGCAGCTCCAGGGAGACCAGCCGGCCGCTGTGGTCGAAGGCGTGGGACGCGAACGCCTCCTCGCGGTCGCCGTCGTACGCGTAGAGCGGGGCCGGGTCCTCCGGGACGGAGAGGTAGGGCACCAGGGCCTCGTAGAGCGCCTGGAGCCGTTCGCCCTCTCCTTCGCGGGCCACCGTCTCGTGCGCGGATCCGCGCTCGCGCCCCGCCCAGGCCGCCAGCGTCATCAGGGCGATGCCGGCGAGCGCGGGCCCGTACGGCACGAGGGCCACGATGGCGATGCAGGACCCCACCAGCAGCAGGGTGGGCCCGCGCCGGTCGCCCGGTGTCTCCGCCCACTTGCGCCACGCGCCGGCCGCCAGGGCGCGCAGTCCGCGCGCGATGACGATCAGCGGGTGGAATATGTCGGCCGCGCTGTCGGCCGCCGTGCGCGCGAGGTCCTGCCCGCGGGCGATCCGCCGGCTGCCGGCCGGGCGGCGGGGGAGCTGTCGTGGGTCCACGTCGGTCTCCTCCTGCGGGCGGGGCGGCGAGCGGGGGCGGGGCGGTCAGAACTTGAGGCCGCCCAGGAGCCCGGCGAGGCTCGCGCTGCCCGCTCTGATGCTCGGGGCGATGGCGGTGCTGGAGAGGTAGAAGCCGAAGAGGGCGCAGACGATGGCGTGGCTGGCCTTCAGGCTGTCCTTGCGGAAGAACAGGAAGACGATGATGCCGAACAGTACGACGCCGGAGATGGACAGAATCATGACGTTCTCCTGAGTGGTCGAGGGGTTCACCATGAGCTCCTCAAGACTCACAGAAAGTATTAATGCGACAAAAGGACAGCGCAGTTCGATCACTGTCCGAAGGGCTTGATCAGTAAGGATCGGATCTTCGCCCGCGGAGGGGCGAAGAGGGGCAAACCGCCTGACCGCGGCTCCGGGCCGCACCTCGGGGCGCGAAACCGGCCGACCGCGCCGGCTCCTGAGCGAGCCATTCCCAATTCACCCGAACGGGCGCGTCCGTGCCTGCCGGACACCGCGCCGCGACCGTACATAGGGTGGGACGTACACCGACATCGCGTGCTGTCCAGGCGCCCAACCGGAGGACCGCAGACCATGACCGAGCAGACCCCCGAGACCGAGCCCGCCCACGACCCCGAGGTGCTCCAGCTCGCGGCCAAGGTCTTCGACCTGGCGCGCCACGGCGACACCGACACCCTCGCCGCCTACGTGGACGCGGGCGTACCGGCCAACCTCACCAACGACCGCGGCGACTCCCTGGTCATGCTGGCCGCCTACCACGGCCACCTCGACGCCGTCCTCGCCCTCCTGGAGCGCGGCGCGGACCCGAACCGGGCCAACGACCGCGGTCAGACGCCCCTCGCGGGCGCGGTCTTCAAGGGCGAGGACGAGGTCGTCCGCACGCTGCTGGCGCACGGCGCCGACCCGGCCGCCGGGGCGCCCTCGGCCATCGAGGCGGCGGGCGTGTTCGGCCGGCAGGACCTGCTGGAGCTCTTCCGGGGCGAGTGACCCCGGGGCGTCCGGCCCCGCCCGCACCCACGCGGGGCCGGGCGTTCGGCGCGCCCGGCTCGCATGGCTCGTGTGACACGCATGGCTCGCGTGACGCGCAGGGCTCGCGTGGCTCGATGACGAGGCTGGCTCGTTCGCGGTCTTCCGCAGCGGCGCGCCCCGGAGCGCAATGAGAGGCCGGTGGCTCGCGCCGGCGGCCGCCAAGCCCGCTCCGGAGGTCGCCCAGTCATGCGGATCGCCTACCTGCACTCTGGAAGCATTCCCTCCGTCTATGCCAACGGAGTGCACGTGATGCGGATGTGCGACGCGTTCACCGACGCCGGGCACGACACCGAGCTGTACGCCCTGCCCGGCACGGCCCCCGCGGAGGACGTCCACGCCTACTACGGCACCCGCAACCGCTTCCCCATTCGCACGCTCCCCCTGCCCTCGGTACCAGGGGCCGGCGTCTGGCTCCGGGCCCGCCGCCTGCGCGCCGAGATCCAGCGCCACGGCGTCCCCGACCTGCTCTACGGGCGCGACCTGCACGGCCTCGTCGCCGCCTCCGGGCTCGCGCCGCTCGTCTACGAGACGCACCTCCTGTGGCACAGCAAGGCCGTCCGCGCGGCCGAACGGCTGCTCTTCCGCCGCCCCGGCCTCGCCCGCGTCGTCTTCGTCTCCCAGGCGCTCGCCGACGACTACCGCGCCGCCTTCCCCCGCCTCGGCGCCCGGCCGGGGGCCCGGCCCGGCACCGACCTCGTCACCGCCCACGACTGCGCCGACCCGGTGCCCGCGGGCGGGCCCGTGGCGGAACTCCCCGGCAGGCCGGGAGCCGTGAAGGCCGGCTACGTCGGCCACCTCTACCCCGGTCGCGGCACCGACGTCATCCTGGCCCTCGCCGGCCGCCTGCCCGACGTCGACTTCCACCTCGTCGGCGGCACCGAGCAGGATCTGGCCCACTGGCAGAGCCGCAACACCCGCACCAACGTCCACTTCCACGGCCACCTGCCGCCCGCCGCCCTGCCCCCGTACCACCGGGCCTTCGACATCGTCCTCGCCCCGTACCAGCAGCGCGTGGCCTGCGCCGGGGGCATCGGGGACATCGCCCGCTGGGTCTCCCCGATGAAGCTCTTCGAGTACATGGCGTACGGCAAGGCGATCGTCGTCTCCGACCTGCCGGTCCTCCGGGAGGTCATGGCCGACGGGCACACCTGCCTGATGTGCCCGCCCGGCGACGTCGCG
>NZ_JBAMDC010000502.1:0-4042 GCF_036961605.1 Streptomyces sp. KLMMK | reverse complement strand
ACTCCGCAGGCCGCCCCGCAGGCCCCGCCGCACGCCGCGCCCGGCTACTGGCCCGGCACCGCGCCCGCGGGCGGCGTCTCCGGCTACGTGTCGCCGATCCCGGTCCGCAAGGCGACCCTCATGGACGCCGTCGCGGCCGAGTGGACCAAGATCCGCTCCGTGCGCTCCACGATCTGGACGCTGAGCATCATGGTGGGGATCATCGTCGGCATCGGGCTGCTGATCGCGGCGGCCGTGAACGCCGCCGACAGCTCGATGAGCGGCACGAACGCCCTGGCCGCCGGCTTCTTCAGCGTGATGCTGGGCATGATCTGCGTGCTCACGCTCGGTGTGCTGACGATCTCCTCGGAGTACGGCACGGGCATGATCCGCACAACGCTGACGGCCTGCCCCGACCGCGCCCGGGTGCTCACGGCGAAGGCGGTCGTCTTCTTCGCCCTGACGTTCGTGATCACCCTCGCCAGCACGGCGCTGGTCGGGATCATCGACGTCGGACTGCTGGAGGACCAGGCCGAGTTCGCCTCCACCGGCGGCGAATGGCTCCGGGCGACGATCGGCACCAGCCTCTTCATCGGCCTGCTCGGGCTGATCTCGCTCGCCATGGGCACGCTGCTGCGGCACTCCGCCGGAGCGATCACGGTCATGCTGGGCGTGGTGCTGCTGCCGCTGGTCGTGGCGATGTTCATGTTCACGGAGAGCCTGTCGGACCTGCGCAAGGCGCTGTTCGAGTACTCGATCCCGATGCAGCTGTCGGTCTTCTACGGCGCCTCCGGCGAGGATTCGGCCACCAGCCTCAGCGGCTGGGACCCCCTGTGGATCATGGCGATCGCCGCGGCCGTCGCGCTCGGCGGCGCCTACGCCTCGCTGCTCAAGCGCGACGCGTGACCGCACACCGCTGACAAACCCTCAGTAACGAGGGGCATTACGGGACCGCTGGAGCCGCACGCTCCGGCGGTCCCTCGCGTTCCAGCAGGACTTGTGCCAGTGCCGCCGGTCGTCCACGCCGGCCCCGTACTGCGGCCAGGCCACCAAGTGCGGCACTCCCGGCGGGATCTCCTGGTCGCACCCGGGGCAGCGGTAGTGCTTCGTGGCCGCGCCGCCGCCGATCGTGCGCACCGCCCACTCCTCGCCCTGCCAGTCCTCGGTGCGCTCCAGCCCGTAGCGGTCGCCGCCCTCGCCGCGGGGGGCGTCGGGCTGCTTGTCTGCGCCGCCTCGCGGGCGGTTTCGGCGCGGAGACACGGGGCACCTCGGTTGGTCTGGGGAGCTACGGGCCGTGACCAGATTACGCGCCAGAGTCACCGTGGTGGGCAGGCGTCCCCCCGGCACCGCGGCGACACTCCCCCGATCATCATGAAAACTTAACGCCGAGCCGTGCCCATGGCACGTGTCAGCCGTTATTTCCGGTGGGGGGATGCCGCGTCGGTCGCTAGGAGGAGCAAGAGCGATGCGCGTTGGAGCATTCGTCCTGGCCGCCCAGTTCCCCGGACAGGGGCATGCGGAGGCCCTGCACCGGGCCGTGCGGACGGCAGTGGTCGCCGAGGAGGCGGGGCTGGACGCGGTCTGGTTCGCCGAGCACCACTTCATGCCGTACGGGGTCTGCCCCTCGGCGGTGACGCTCGCGGCACTGGCCCTGGGACGCACCCGCCGGATCCGCGTGGGCACGGCGATCAGCGTGCTGCCCACCACCCACCCCGTGGCCCTCGGCGAGCAGGCCGCCATGCTGCACCTCGTCTCCGAGGGCCGCTTCACCCTCGGGGTGGGCCGCGGCGGCCCCTGGGTGGACCTGGAGGTCTTCAACTCCGGTCTGGCGGCCTACGAGGAGGGGTATCCCGAGTCCCTGGCGCTGCTGATGCGGTGGCTGCGCGAGCCCCGGGTCGGCGCCGCGGGCCCCCGCTTCCGCTTCCGCGAAGTGCCGGTCGTGCCGCGCCCGGACGATCTGGAGGATCGTTCCGGCCCGCCCGTCCTCATGGCGTGCACCTCGCCGTCGAGCGTCCGTCTCGCGGCCGGGCACGGCCTGCCCATGCTGCTGGGGATGCACAGCGGGGACGAGGAGAAGGCGGAGATGGTGGCCCTGTGGCGCAAGTACTCGCTGGAGGCGGGGCGTTCGCCCGGGGAGGTCGCCGCGGCCGCCCATGTCTCCGCCGGGGTCGTCCAGGTCGGGGACCGCCGGCAGGAGGCCGCGGAGACCCTGACGAAGGCCATGCCGGGCTGGCTGCACCAGGGCCTCTCGGCGTACGTGACGGTCGACGGCCGGGCGCGCCCGATGCGCGATCCGCTGGAGTACACCAAGCTGCTGTGCGAGCTCCATCCCGTCGGCCCGCCGCGGCTGTGCGCCGACCGCCTCGCGGCCACCGCGGAGCGCACGGGCATCACGCGCTTCGCCCTGCTGACCGAGGGCTCCGGCGACCTCGCCGCCACCGAGGACAACCTCCGCCGCCTCGGCGCCGAGGTGCTGCCGCTCCTCTCCTGACCTTCCCCTCCGCCCCTGCGGCACCTCCGCCCCGTGATTCCGCCCCACTCGCCCGCCGCCGGCCGTTCCCGGGGCCGCTGCCGCTCCCGCACTGATCGACACCTCCCGCGTGCGGAGCGGCAGCGCCAGCGCCTCAGCAGTCCCGCAGCTCCGGCGACTGGTTCAGCAGCTGGCCCCGGATCGACGTGAAGCGGGCCAGGCGCTCGTCCGCCTGCGGGGCAAGCGGGAACACCGCCACCCGATGGCAGTTCTGGAACGCCAGGCGCACTCCGAAGTGCCGCTCCAGGGCACCTCGGATGGCATCACTCGCCAGGGCGCGCAGCAGTTGTCCACGGGCCTGCTCGTCCGGCGGAGGCGTCTGGTTGTCGGCGAACTCGCCACCGTCGATCCTGAGCCGGGCCACCAGGGAGCCGATCATCTCCCACGCGTACGGCAGGGAGGTCCGGACGCAGTCGACGAATTCCGCTTCATCGACCTCGCCTCGCTCGGCCTGTTCGAGGAGGGCCGGTGAGACGTCGAGCGACATGGGGTTCTCCTCTCGCGACCCCGCGAGCGGGGTCTCAGGGGTGGGCGAGCGGACGACGACGCCCCGTGCCCGTACGACGACCGCCCGCTTCAACGTTAATTCGGCCACTGCGGGCGCACCAGGAGAACGCACCGACAACCAGCCACAGCCAAAGGGCCCATCGGGGGCGAATCGCGCCGGGGGGCAGGAGTCGAGTAGCGTTGCGCACCATGCGTCTCGTCATCGCCCGTTGCTCCGTGGACTACGCGGGCCGGCTCACCGCCCACCTCCCCTCCGCCCCGCGGCTGATCCTCGTCAAGGCGGACGGCAGCGTCTCGATCCATGCGGACGACCGCGCCTACAAACCGCTCAACTGGATGTCCCCGCCGTGCACCCTCAAGGAGGGCGACGGGGACGTATGGACCGTGGTCAACAAGGCGGGCGAGAAGCTGATCATCACGATGGAGGAAGTGCTGCACGACTCCTCCCACGAGCTCGGCGTGGACCCCGGCCTCATCAAGGACGGCGTGGAAGCACACCTTCAGGAGCTCCTCGCGGACCGCATCGAGACGCTCGGCGAGGGCTACTCCCTGATCCGCCGCGAGTACCCCACGGCGATCGGCCCGGTGGACATCCTGTGCCGCGACGCCGACGGCGCGACGGTGGCCGTGGAGATCAAGCGGCGTGGCGAGATCGATGGTGTGGAGCAGCTCACACGCTATCTGGAGCTCCTCAACCGCGACCCGCACCTGGCACCCGTGCGCGGCGTCTTCGCGGCCCAGGAGATCAAGCCCCAGGCCCGCGTGCTCGCCACGGACCGCGGCATCGGCTGCGTCGTCCTGGACTACGACGCGATGCGCGGCATCGAGGACGACAAGCTGCGCCTGTTCTGACGCGCGACTCCTCTACCGAACGCCGGACGGGCTGGACCAGCCGTCCGGCGTTCGCGTTCCCGCGCCGGGGAAGGGGGCGTGCTCGGGCGCCCGGCACGGGGCCGTTGCGCACGCGCCCGGGGGCGGCCTGTCCTGCCGGGTGAACCGGCGCCCTGCCCGGGCGCAGGCTCGTGC
>NZ_JBAMDC010000501.1:0-4047 GCF_036961605.1 Streptomyces sp. KLMMK | reverse complement strand
AGCCGTTCCCCGGGCGGATCCGTTCCCCGGGCGGATCCGTTCCCCGGGCGGGCGGGGCGCCGACCCCGCGGCCGACCAGCCGCCCGTAGGCGGCCGGGCGACCATGGGAAGTACGGGACGGGTCCGCAGGCCCGGCCCGGAGAGGTACCCGTGGCCCCGTGGCGCACACGCGAACGACCGACGTACTGATCGCGGGCGCCGGCCCCGTCGGGCTGAGCGCGGCCGCCGGGCCCCGCAGCCGCGGAGCGGGCTGCCGGCTCGTCGACCGGCTGCCGGCCCGCCTCCCGTTCGCCAAGGCGGTCGGCATCCAGCCGCGCACCCTGGAGATCTGGGACCGGATGGGCCTGGCCCGTACCGTCATGGAGGCCGCCCCGACGGCCCCACCGGCTTCCTCGTCCGCCCGGACGGCCACCTCGGCGCCCGCTTCCCCCTCACCGGCACCGCAGCGGCCCTGTCCGGCTACCGCAGGGCCCCGTCCGCACCGGCATGAAGCAGGCGGAGCGGATACTCCGGGTGGGCGCAAATCCGTCCCCAAAGGACCCATATATCCGTATTGCCTGGATATGCTATGCATCATGGTCAAGCCTGGACAGCTGCGACTCCGTAGTCCCCACGGCCCGGGGCCCCTCGTCCTGCTGTCCCCGGTGATCCTGACCGTGGTCATCGCCGGCCTGGCGTACTCCACGCCCCCGGACATGGCCTTCAGCCGCATCCTGCCCGCGGCCCCGGCCCTCGCGGCCGCCATGTGGCCCGTCCTGCCCACGGTGCTGCTGGGAACGGTCTGCTTCCTGCTCATGATCGGCCTCAGCCTCGTGTTCCCCGGCCTGGGGGCGTGGTACACGGTGGCGGGCATCGTCGCGGTCACCGTGGCCGCCGCCTACGGCAGCCACGTCCGCCTCCAGCGGGAGCAGGCCCTCTTCCAGGTCCGGCTCGTCGCCGACGCGGCACAGAAGGTGGTCCTGAGCCCGATGCCGCGCCGCTTCGGCGCCGTCGAGATCGAGGCGCTCTACCTCGCCGCCGCCGCGGAGGCCCGCATCGGCGGCGACTTCTACGAGGCGGTCACCACGCAGTACGGGGTCCGGCTGCTCATCGGCGACGTGCGGGGCAAGGGCCTGGCCGCGGTGGGGACGGCCGCGGCGGTGGTCAACTCCTTCCGGGAGGCCGCCCACGACGAACCCGACCTGGGCGGCGTCGCACGCCGCCTGGAGGCCAGCAGCACCCGCTACAACGCCTCGTTTCCCCCCGACGACCTGATGGAGCGCTTCACCACCGCCGTCCTCGTCGAGATCCCGTACGGGGAGGACCGCATCAGGATCCTCAACTGCGGGCATCCCCCGCCGCTGCTCCTGAGCCGTGAGGGCCTGCGCGTCCTGAACCCCTCCTCGCCGTCACCGCTCCTCAACCTCGCGGACCTGATCGGCGATTGCTACAGCATCGACACCTTCGACTTCACCCCGGACGACCAGCTGCTCCTCTACACCGACGGCGTCACCGAGGCCCGCGACCGCAACGGCAGTTTCTTCCCGCTGGCGGACTGGATGAGCCGCCGGCCCCCGGCCCGGCCCCGCGAACTCCTGGACGGCCTCCACCGCGACCTCCTCCGCTTCAGCAACGGAGGCCTCGACGACGACATCGCGGCCCTGGCCGTGTGCCTGCGCACCGGCCGGCCGTGACCGACGCCGAAGCCCGCCGGTACCGCGCCGGGACCCGGCCGGCACGGGCGCCGATCACGGCCGGGCCATCAGGCCGGTAAAATCGGCGCGGGTGGGACCTCCCGCGCGCCGTCTTCGTGAGGACGGAGCCCGGGTGCCCGGCAGAAGGCCCGAGCGGCTGCCGGAGTCACCGGGGATCCGCCCGGCGCCTTCCGGCCCGGCTCCCACGGGCCGCCCGTGGGTGCCGCCCCGGCCGCGTCCCCCACGCCATCCCGCACACCCCGGGCCGCCGATGCGGCGGACGACGCACCGGGGGTGTGCCCGAGCACGACAGGTACCTGCCTCCTTGTCCTCTTCCGCACTGTCCCCCGCCGCGCGGCTGCGCGCCCTGCGTCCCGACTGGCTGGGCGATCCGAAGGTGTGGCGCACCGAGGTGCTGGCCGGTCTGGTCGTCGCACTCGCGCTGATACCCGAGGCGATCTCCTTCTCGGTCATCACCGGGGTCGATCCGGCGATCGGGCTGTTCACCTCGTTCACCATGGCGGTGACCATCGCCTTCGTCGGCGGCCGCCGGGCGATGGTCTCCGCGGCGACCGGCGCCGTGGCCCTGGTCATCGCCCCGCTCAACCGTGAGCACGGCCTGGGCTACCTGCTGGCCGGCGTCATCCTCGCCGGCGTCTTCCAGGTGGCCCTCGGCGCGCTCGGGGTGGCGAAGCTGATGCGGTTCGTGCCGCGGTCGGTGATGGTCGGCTTCGTCAACGCGCTCGCGATCCTGGTCTTCATGGCCCAGGTGCCCGAGATGCGGAACGTGCCCTGGGCCGTCTACCCGCTGATCGCCGGCGGCCTGGCGCTGCTCGTGCTCCTCCCGAGGATCACCACGGCCGTACCGGCCCCGCTGGTCTCCGTCGCCGCCCTCACCTTGATCACCGTGGCCGCGGGCATCGCCGTGCCGACCGTCGGCGACAAGGGCGACCTGCCGTCCTCCCTGCCCGTGCCGGGCCTGCCGGACGTGCCGTTCACCCTCGACACGCTCACCACCGTCGCCCCGTACGCCTTCGCCACGGCGCTGGTCGGCCTGATGGAGTCGCTGATGACGGCCAAGCTCGTCGACGACATCACCGGCACGCCCTCCTCCAAGACCCGCGAGTCCGTCGGCCAGGGCATCGCCAACATCGTCACCGGCTTCTTCGGCGGCATGGGCGGCTGCGCCGTGGTGGGCCAGACGATGATGAACGTGAAGGTCTCCGGCGCCCGCACCCGCCTGTCGACGTTCCTGGCCGGCGCCTTCCTGCTGGTGCTGTGCCTGGCCCTGGGGCCGGTCGTCTCCGAGATCCCCATGGCCGCCCTGGTGGCCGTCATGATCATGGTGTCGATCGCGGCGTTCGACTGGCACTCCGTCGCCCCGGGGACGCTGAAGCGGATGCCGGCCGGGGAGCTCACCGTCATGGCCGTCACCGTCGCCTGCGTCGTGGTGACGCACAACCTGGCGATCGGCGTCGTGACCGGCTCGATCACGGCCATCGTCGTCTTCGCCAAGCGCGTCGCCCGCCTCGCCGACGTCACCGCCGCCACCGGCCCCGACGGCACGTCCGTGGTCTACCGGGTCACCGGCGCGCTGTTCTTCGCCTCGTCCCACGACCTCGTCGGACGGTTCGACTACGGGGGCGACCCGGACAGGGTCGTCATCGACCTCTCCGCCGCCCACATCTGGGACGCCTCGTCCGTCGCCGCCCTGGACGCGATCGAGAACAAGTACGCCCAGCACGGCAAAACAGTCGAACTCACGGGCCTCAACCGCCCCAGCGCCGCCCTGCACGACAAACTCACGGGCGAACTCACCGCCCCCTGAACGACGAAGCGCCCCCGGGCGAACCCCTCCATGGCCCGTCGAACCGGGCCATGGAGCAGCCGTCCCGGCGGCGCCGCGGCCTTGCGGCGACCGCCTCACGACAACGCCGCAGAAACGGAAAAGGCCGCTTCCTCATTACGAGGAAACGGCCTCTGACCTGCGAAAATCGCTGGTCGGGACGGCGGGATTTGAACCCACGACCCCTTGACCCCCAGTCAAGTGCGCTACCAAACTGCGCCACGTCCCGGTGCTTGTCCGGCCCGGGCTCTCGCCCTTGCCGACCGCGCACGAGAACAATACCGCACTTCACGGGGTGATCGCGCACGGCTCCCATGGGGCGATCGACATGAAATACCCCTTTTGTACGGCTTGGCGGGCGCCGCCGCCCCCTCCCGCGCCGTGCGGTGTTGACCACCCTCCCGTCCCCCGTGGGAGCATCGGGCTCCCGACGCCGCTCGCGCTGCGCTGCAACTCCCCTTGCCCAGGAGGACAGTTGGCCACCTCGGACGTTCCGGCCCCCCGTTCGCCCCTCCCCTCCCGCTCCGC
>NZ_JBAMDC010000500.1:0-4062 GCF_036961605.1 Streptomyces sp. KLMMK | reverse complement strand
ACGAGGTCGTAGCGGCCGCCGGCCTTGCTGAAGCCGTCCGGGCCGCGGGCGCCGAGCCGTACGAGCCCGGACTCGCCCGGTCCGCCGAAGGACAGGACGAGCGAGCCGAGGCGGTGGTCCTGGTCCTTGGTGCGGTAGCGCATGAGGGCGAGCCGCAGCTCGCCCTTGGCGGGGTCCGCGTAGGTGTAGGGCACGGTGAGCCGGGCGCACTCGGGTGTGCCGGGGGCGTGCCGCGTCTCGTTCCTGATCGTCTTGTCCTGGTCCCGGGAGCAGGGCTCCCAGGAGATCTCCTGGTCGTAATAGGGGGTCAGGTCCGGTTGGCCCGCCGCCTCGTCACGGCTCGCACAGGCGGTCAGGTTGCAGGCCAGCAGAACGGCGGCGAGGGGCAGGGAGAGGGAGGGTGCGAGTACGGGCCTCATGCCGCGGACGGTACTTGGCCTGCTAACCGCCGGCGTCCCCGGCGGCTCGTCCGGGTGACGGGCCCCGGCGTGTCGGCCCGAGCCACGCGGCGGCTGCGACGAGCAGTGCGGCGCCCAGCAGGACGGCCACGGCGCGGTGGGGGCCGGCGGCGCCGGAGTGGTGGAGCGCGAGGGTGACCAGGGCGATGCCGAAGGCCGTTCCGAGACCGCGGGCCATGTTGACCAGCCCGCCCCCGGTGCCGGAGGACGCCGCCGGGATCGCCCCCATGACCAGGGCGTTGTTGGCGGGGGTGAACGCACCGAGCCCCAGGCCGAGGAGGGCGAGCAGCGGGACCAGGGGCCCCGTGGTGAGCGGGAGGACGAGCATGGCGGCCAGGGCGGCGACCGCGACGGCCGCGCCCAGCAGGCAGCGGCTCCGGTCGCCCAGGGCCTGGGGCAGGACGCGCTCCGCGCAGGTCGCGGCCAGGGCGAAGCCGGCCGGAAGGGCCGTCAGGACCAGCCCGGCGTACAGCTCGGAGGAGCCTGCGCCGGTGAGCACGACGGGCACGAGCACGAGCGGGCCGAAGAGCACGAGGTAGGCGCCGAGTGCCGCGGCGAGGCCGGTGGAGACGGCCCGGCGCCGCAGCAGGGCGGGGTCGACGAGGGGGTGGGCCGCCCGGCGTTCCCGCAGGACGAAGCCCCAGGTGGCGGCCGCGGCCAGGGCGAACAGGGCGGCGACGGCCCACGTGGGCACGGTCAGTCCGGACACCATGGACAGGGCCAGCAGCAGCGCGGTGGTCGCCACCGCCAGGAGCACCGGCCCGAGGCGGTCGGAGCCGGCCACGGGGCTGCGGGTGCGGGTGCGGGGCAGCAGGTACTGGCCGGCCACGAGGGCGGCCACGCCGACGGGGACGTTGACCGCGAAGACCCAGCGCCAGCCGAGCCCGGCCACCAGGGCGCCACCGATGGTCGGGCCGAGGGCGAGCCCGAGGGCCTGCGCCGCGGCCTGGACGCCGAGGGCCGCGCGCATCTTGGCGCGCGGCGCGCTGGTGGTCACCAGGGCCACGCTGTTGGCCTGCATCATCGCGGCCCCCGCGGCCTGCAGCACGCGGAAGGTCACGAGGACGGCCAGGGACGGGGCGAGGGCGCAGGCGGCCGAGGCGGCGGTGAAGACGAGGAATCCGTAGAGGTAGAACAGCTTGCGGCCGTGGGCGTCCGCAAGGCGGCCGACCGGCACCAGCAGTGCGACGAGGGTGAGGAGGTAGGCCAGCGAGACCCACTCGACGGCGGCCGGCGAGGCGTGGAACTCGCTGCACAGCCCGCCGTAGGCGAGGGTGACGATGCTGGCGTCGAGCTGGCCCATGAAGGCGCCGAGGCAGACGGTGGCCACCGCCGGCCGCCAGCCCCCGGGGCGGGATCTTATGCGCTCGGGGCGGGCCCGTTCCTCCACGAGGGCCGCGGGCCACGCCCGGTGACGGCGGGGGTGCGGTGGCATGCGGCGAGGCTACACCGGCGCCCCGGGGTTTCCGGGCGCGCGCCGGGGCCGCCGGACGCTCAGGCCGGTCCGGCCCGGTCCGGCCCGCCGAGCACCCGCAGCGCCTCCTCCAGGGCGTCGAAGGTGGTGCCGGTGAACTCGCGGTGGCCGGGCGCCACGTCGTCGGCGCGCTCGCCCGCGAGCAGCCGGGCCACGGCGGTGCCGCAGACGGTGCGGTAGGCGGTGACGACGAGGGCCGCGGTCAGCCGGGGCCGCGGGTCACCGGGGGCCGCGCCGGTGCTCTCCGCGACGGCGGCGGTGAGCGCGTCCTCCATTTCCTCGACGGCCTCGCGCACGCGGGCCCGGAGGGCCGGCGAGTCCAGCACGACGCGCCAGAACGCCGGGAAGGTGTCGCCCAGGCCTCCCAGGGGGTGGCGCGCATCGGCGAGTTCGAGGACGAGGCGGCGCACCGGGGCGGCGGGACTCTCGCCGGGGCGCCGTTCCCGTACGGCGCGGGTGAAGAGGTCCAGCGCCTCGGGGATCCGGTCGAGGAAGAGGTCCTCCTTGCGCGCGAAGTGGTTGAAGACGGTCATCGTGGAGACCTCGGCGGCCTCGGCGACCTCCGCGACGGTCACCTTGTCGAACCCCCGGGCGGCGAACAGCCCGGTGGCCACGTCGGAGATCCGCTGCCGGGTCTGCCGCTTCTTGCGCTCGCGCAGCGAGAGCCCGCCGGCTCCGGCCGCCGCCTTGGCGTGGTGAGGATCCATGGAGAAAATTATATCCGACACAAACTTTTAGTCGCTATAGTCACTGCCCATGGACACGGACTACGACGTTGTGGTGGCGGGAGCGGGCCCGGTCGGGCTGACGCTGGCGTGCGAGTTGCGGCTGGGCGGGGTGAGCGTCCTCGTCGTCGAGCGGCTGACCGACATCGACACGACCATCAAGGCGGGGGCCATCAACACCCCCTCGGCGGAGGCCTTCTACCGGCGCGGTCTGCTGCCCGCCCTGGCCGCCGTCCAGAAGGAGAACCTGGAGCGCATCAGCGGGTTCATGGCGCAGCGGCAGGGCGGCCGGGGCGGACCGGTGGCGATGCCGCCCAAGTTCGCCGGGCACTTCGCGGGCATCCCCCTCAAGGGCCATCTGCTGGACACCTCCGACCCCGACTTCGCCGGCGCCGGCCCGGCCGGGGACATAGGTTTCATCCCCCAGGAGCCCCTGGAGCGGCTGCTCGGCGGGCGCGCCGCGGAGCTGGGCGTGCAGGTGCGCCGCGGCGTGGAGCTGATGGGCTTCGAGGCGGACGACGAGGGCGTCACCGTGCACGCCGGCGGCTCGGCGATCCGCGCGGGCTGGCTGGTGGGCTGCGACGGCGGCCGCAGCACCGTCCGCAAGCTCGGCGGGTTCGCCTTCCCCGGCACCGACCCGTCCATCACGGGGCACCAGGCGATGGTCGAGATGGAGGGCGCCGAAGCCCTGGGCAAGGGCTGGACCCGGACGCCGACGGGTACGTACGCGCACGGCCCGTTCCCCGGGCGCATCCTCACCGTCGAGTTCGACGGGCCGCCCGCCGACCGCGACGCCCCGGTCACCGCCGAGGAGCTGACGGCCTCCCTGCGCAACGTCTCCGGCGCCGACGTCAGCGTCACCGCCGTGCACACGGCGACCCGCTTCACCGACAACGCCCGGCAGGCGGCCGACTACCGCTCCGGACGGGTGCTCCTGGCCGGCGACGCCGCTCACGTGCACTCGCCGTTCGGCGGCCAGGGCCTCAACCTCGGCATCGGCGACGCGATGAACCTCGGCTGGAAGCTGGCCGCCACCGTGCGCGGCCGCGCGCCCGAGGGGCTGCTGGACACCTACACCGCCGAGCGGCACCCCATCGGGGCGTGGGTGCTGGAGTGGACCCGGGCCCAAGTGGCGCTGATGCGGCCGGAGTCCCACGCGCAGGCGCTGCGCGAGGTGGTGGCCGAGTTCTCGGACACCGTCGCCGGCACCACCTTCTTCGCCAAGAAGATCTCCGGCGTGTGGCAGCGCTACGAGGCGATGGCCGGGCCCGGCGACCACCCGCTCGTCGGCGGCAGCGCCCCGGACCTCGAACTCGCCGACGGCAGCAGGCTCGCCGACCACCTCCACGACGGCCGCGCCCTGCTCCTCGACCTCGCGGACGCGCCCGGGGTGCGGGCCGCCGCC